>JBBRUM010000511.1:0-2700 GCA_038247815.1 Tepidisphaerales bacterium
AGGCGGGACCGCTGTTCATGCTGAAGGATCTCTGCCAATCGGTCGGGTAGGCGTCGGTGATGTCGGCGACGGGGATGAAGATCGCGCGACGAAGCGGACGAGAATAGATCAGGCGGGCGCTGTCCAGGGTGATGCGCCGGCAGGCGAGGAGGTCAACTAAAAAGTAGACGCCGGCGCACAATGCGCAGAGCTCGCCGAGAATGATCCAACTTACCGAACGCCCCACCCGGTTGGTCACGACCCAAACGGTCAGGAACGCGGCGCAAACACTCAGCCCAGTCCAGTCCTGTCCAGTCCAACGAACGGTGCTCCTGGTAAGCGGGCACCGCATAGTCGGTCGTGGATGGAGGGCCTGCCATGGTCAGGGGTGATGCGTGGATAAACCGAAACTTCACTAGAGGCGGAGGACGATTCTGTCGCTTGGTACCCGAATTTCACCGACTCCGGCGCGCGAGGTCGGGGGCCGAGCCTAGGGCGATGTCACGCCAAGTTTGGATGGACTCGGCTAGGGCGCCGGGATTGGGGGTGCCGATCTCTATGCCGGTGCCGTTTTTCAAGGGGAGCAAGAAAATGCCGCGGGAGCCGGTGGGGTAAAGGAGGGTTGGGAAGCGAGCTGCCGAGGCGTGTGAGGCGCGAAGAGTCCGGCGTTCGTCCCTTGGAGTGGGCCACCCTCGCGTCAGGGAAACTCCGAAATAGATTTTTGAAATCGCCGCCGCCAGCTCCTCTGGGCGGAGCGACTCGATCACCAGCGCGTAACGACCCGGGCGAAACACCATAACCCCACGATCGCCCGAGACGTTGTACGCCTTCGCCTTGAGTCGCATGGACCACCGAATGCCCCAGCCTCCGAAGTCGGCCAAAGGGCGGAAGGTAGTGACCTTATGTTAACCGACACTTGAAACGGGCAAGGTCTACCCAAACGGCAGGGGGAAGTACCGCACCATGAAGTTCTGGAGCGTCGCCACCACCGTCATCCGGAGTGCCAGAATGAAACCGGCCATCGCCACGCCGAAACCCATGAGCAAGAGCCCCAACGTCGGCTCCCGACCCACCGGAACCCTGTAGAGCCCGACACAAAGCATCAGCGCGAACACTCCACCAGCCAGCAGCAGCCACAGCAGTCCCGAGCCGCACTTCACCTCGCGGAACAGAGTCGCCGAATAGTCGAGCATGGCCCTCTGGTCGGTCACTGCTTTACTCTAGAGCGACTCAAGCCGCTGTGTTTTGTCGAGCTGCATGAGCGCGTCGATGATGGGGTCTAGTTCGCCGTTGATGGTGGCATCGAGGTTGAAGTTTTTCTCGCCGCCGGATTCGCCGCCGAGGCGGTGGTCGGTGCAGCGGGATTGGGGGAAGTTGTAGGTGCGGATGCGTTCGTTGCGGTTACCGCTGCCCATCATGGTTTTGCGGGCGGCCATGTTGGCGGAGTGTTGTTTGGATCGCTCGGCTTCGTAGAGCGTAGCGCGGAGCAGTGCCCAGGCGCGTTCCTTGTTTTGCGATTGCGACTTGTGCTCGGTCATCTTAAAGCGGATGCCGGAGGGCTTGTGCATGAGCTGCCAGCCGGTTTCAACCTTGTTGACGTTCTGACCACCGGGGCCACCGCCGCGGCAGCCGGATTCTTCGACGTCGCGGGGGTTGATCTCGATCTTTACGTCGGGAAGCTCGGGGAGAACGGCGACGGTGGCGGCTGAGGTGTGGATGCGGCCGGCGGCTTCGGTTTCGGGAACGCGCTGCACGCGGTGGCCGCCGCCCTCGAAGCGGAGGCGGCGGAACGCACCCTGCCCCTTCACCGAGATGATGGCTTCCTTGAACCCGCCGCGCTCGGAGACGGAGAAGTCGGAGACGGTGAACGACCAGCCGCGGGCTTCGGAGTATCGGCGGTACATTTCGAAAAGGACGCGGGTGAAGAGTGCGGCTTCCTCGCCGCCGGTTCCGGCACGGAGCTCGAGGAAGAAAGAGTCGATGGCGTTGTCCTCAGCCGCGAGGAACTCGTCCTTGAGGTCTTCAAGCAGAGAGTCGGACTGGGCGCGGAGTTCGGGGAGCTCGGCGCGGGCGAGCTCGGCCATGTCGGGGTCGCCGGCTGAGATCATCAGACCCAATTCATCGATCTGGGCGGAGGTTTTCGTGTAATTGCGGTACTTTCCGACGACGACCCCAATCGAGCCAGATTCCCTGGAGATCGCGACCGTTCGCTGGCCGTTGGCGAGAACCTCGGGGTCGTTGAGGAGGTGCTGGAGCTCGTCGAAGCGGCGGGAGAGCTCGTCGAGCTTGCGAAGCAGCGGAGCGATGGGGGCGGAGGAGGGCATCGGAAGTGGCTGCGACGGGGCCGGGGGTTGGGTTGGTTGCCGCCCGGCGGTGGCCGAGAAGCTGAGCAGCGTCTACGGGGTTCTCAGACTGCGGAGGCTATTCGTCGTCGCCGTCATCGGCTTTGGCGGCGACGGCTTTACGCCGAGGGGGGGGAACGCGCTTCGAGCCTTGTGCCTTGCAGACGGCCTTCCAGAACTCGATGCCTTCGATCTCCTTCGTGGCCGCTTTATTGAATTCCTTGCGGCAGATTTCGAATTCGTCGGAGTAGGGGAGGAGCTTTCCGCCCTTGGAGTGGCGCGGGAGCAGGGACTTGAGAACCTTGATCTCGTCGTCGGTGAGGTTGACGGCTTCGGGGGGCTTAGCGACGTTGGTAGACGAGCGGACGTGCTTGCATAT
>JBBRUM010000512.1:0-2696 GCA_038247815.1 Tepidisphaerales bacterium
CCGTTCCCCACAACCTTCAACGCACGAGCAGCATGCCCCCGTTTGACTCCCCCTGCTCCCCTGCCCGTCCCACGCCGCGCTCTCTCCACCCCCCCCCGGTCCAGCGCCACCCATGTCCCCGGCCTCTACACCAATTTTCCCCTTGACAAAACCTATCAAAACCCTAACATATACCCGCGTCCAACCCGGGGGAACCGTCCCCCCTCGCCACCAGTTTCCACACCCTACCCCCCCACAATTTCCCGCGTGCAAACCGCCTGCCTCGCCCCCCAAAACCTAACAAATCTCCCCATGCCTATTCCACCCCCCCACCAAATCCCCAAGCCTCTCTCCATAAACGACTTAACCCCACCCCCTCCCCAAAAAACCCCACAAAATCGGCCCATCAAAAAGTACCAAATAGTACCACATTCCATTTTCACTTCCCCCCACTAACTTGCACGACGTTCCCCTCTTTCTCCCGGCGAATCGCAACAAATTACCCCAAATCCCGCTCCTCATCCCCTCCCGCCTCATTCTCATTTTGGCACCCTGTCACTTCGCCACTCTCCTGCTCCCCCTCCCGCCCAACGCTTTGCATCCCCAATAAGAAACCTTACACCTACTCCCATGCGATTCCTCCCCCTCCTCATCCTCGCCCTCCTCTCCGCCCTCACCCCCGCCCTCAGCCACGCCTTCGCTGCCGCACAACCTGCACCCCCCAAGCCGTCCCTGGGCATGAACCTCAACGGCCCAGCCGACTGGAACACCGAGCTTCCCTTCGTCGACGCCTTCCGCCTCGCCCGCACATGGATCTCGCAGCGCCGCGGCGAGGGCTGGGGCAAGGGGCCCGAGCTAACGCTGGATGACAACGGCTGGGTCACCAAAATCGAGCCCGGATGCTTCGCCGAAACACCCGTCCTCACCGTCCCCTCCGGCAAGCGCCCAGCCGGCATCTACACGCTCCTCTACTCCGGCAAGGGCAAGCTCGAAGTATCCTCCGGCAAGGTCCTCACCGACGCCCCCGGCAAGATGACCCTCGACATCCCCGAAGGCGGCGGCCTGTTCATCCGCCTCCTCGAAACCGATCCCGCCGACCCCGTCAAAAACATCCGATTCATCCTCCCCGGCTTCGAAACCACCTACGAAACCGAACCCTTCCACCCCGCCTTCCTCGCCCGCTGGAAGGGCTTTTCCACCCTCCGGTTCATGGACTGGCAGCACACCAACGACTCCAAACAACTCCGCTGGAGCGACCGCCCCACCCTCGCCTCAGCCGTTTGGACCCGCGACGGCGGAATCCCCATCGAAGTCGCCATCGACCTCGCCAACCGCCAAAACGCCAACGCATGGTTCTGCATCCCCCACCTCGCCGACGACGACTACGTCCGCAACTTCGCCCTCCTCGTCAAGGAAAAACTCAACCCCAACCTCCGCGCCTTCGTCGAATACTCCAACGAAGTCTGGAACGGCCAGTTCCAACAACAACGCCACGCCGGCGACGAAGGCCTCAAACTCAAACTCTCCGACTCCCATTGGGGCTCAGGATGGAAATTTACAGCCAAACGCTCCGGCGAAATCTTCAAAATCTGGGACGACGTCTTCGCCGACTCCGCCCGAAAACGCCTCGTCCGCGTCATCTCCACCCAAGCCGGCAACGACTACGTCGCCGGCCAAATCCTCGAATACCAAGACATCGCCAAACACACCGACGCCCTCGCCATCGCCCCCTACTTCGGCTGGAACGTCCCCCAAAACTCCAACGACCCCAAAACCCAAACCGCCGAGCAAGTCGCCAAACTCACCGTCGACCAGATCCTCGACCACCTCGAAAAAATCTCCCTCCCCGAATCCATCGGCTGGATCAACGCCCACCAAAAAATCGCCCAAAAGCACAACCTCTCCCTCGTCTGCTACGAAGCCGGTCAGCACCTCGTCGGCATCCAGGGCGGCGAAAACAACGAAGCCGTCACCAAGCTCTTCCACGCCGCCAACCGCCACCCCCGCATGGGCGAGCTGTACACGAAGTACTTCGCCGCCTGGCAAGCCGCGAACGGCCAAGAACTGGTCATGTTCGCCTCCACCGGCGAATGGTCCAAGTGGGGCTCCTGGGGACTCTCACAGTTCTACAACGACAACCCCACCGACTACCCCAAACTCACCGCCACCCTCCAACAAGCCGCCGCTTGGGGCCAAAAAGTCACCCCCCCCTAATACCCCGCTGTTACACTGCCCCCATGTTCTTTCTTCGCCGCAAAACCCCCGCCGGCAGAAAACTAAACGGCCAAACCCTCGTCGAACTGCTCGTAGTCCTGGCCATCATCCTCATCCTCGCCAGCATCATCTTCGCCGTCGGCAGCCGCGCCTACCGCGCCGTCATGTCCCTCACCGGCAAATAACCCTCCTCTCCCCATCCCCTCCCTCACTTTGTCTCACTATCACTCTGTCTCTCTGTCACCTCCCTTCCCCTCCCCCCTCCCCCCATCTATCCTCCCCCCATGCTCCCAGCCCGCACACTCACCCTCCTCGCCCTCCTCCTCGCCGCGCTCTCCCTCTCCTGCGGACGCTCCGAACGCCTACCCGCCCCCCCCCCCCCCCCCCCCCCCCCCCCCCCCCGGGAGGGCCCACCCCCCCCACAGCGGGCCCCCCGCCCGCCCCCCGGCCCCCCACGGCCCCCGCCCGCCCGGAGTAAACCCCCGCGAAGTGTAGCAGCTGCG
>JBBRUM010000513.1:0-2695 GCA_038247815.1 Tepidisphaerales bacterium
GTCCGGTTGACTCGCGGTCACCGGACGCCTCTTTTTTCAACGGCTCTATTTTTTCTCGGCTTCGGACTCGTCCATGGCGATGCGAAACCCGAGCGTGGACGTTTTGGTTTCGGGGTTGAGCGGGTTGCGTCCGGCGCTGCGAAGTGTCCAGCGAGTGTCGTGCCAGCTTCCGCCCTTGGAGACGCGACTGAGTGTGGGTGTTGTCGCGGGGGAGGGTGTTTCGGGATTCATGGGGTCGACGAAGTACTCGCTGGAGGTCCATTCCCAGACGTTGCCGTGCATGTCGCGCATGTCCCAGGCGTTGGAAAGGTACATTCCGACCGGGGAGGTCCCGGCCCAGCCGTCGTTGAAGGGCTCGCGGGCGATCACCGAGTTGATGGACGAGGAGGTTTCATCGGCGAAGTTGGCGTATCGGATCATCATGCGTGGATCGTCGCCGAAGTGCCAAAGGGTGGTGGTCCCGGCGCGGCAGGCGTATTCCCACTCGATCTCGGTTGGGAGTCGGATGGTGCGGCCCTCGAGTTCGGAGAGGCGGAGGCAGAACTCGACCGCGTCGTACCAGCTGACCCGCTCGGCGGGGTGGCTCGGCTGGACGGTGAACCGCGAGGGGTTGGTGCCCATCACCCGCTGGTAAAGTTGCTGGGTGACCTCGTTGCGGAGCATGTAGAACCCGTGTTCGAAAGTCGCGGTCTGCTGGAGTTCGTCGCGCACTCTGGCGGGTTGGGGGTTGGGCGAGCCGATGACAAAACTGCCCGGGGGAATAAAAGCGAGAGTTTGCGTGGGATCGGTCTTGAGGGTCACCAGGCGCCGGCCGGTGGGCGACATCCCGGCGTGGAGGAGGACCGGCTCGGGCACCGGCCGCTCGCCGACCGACCACCACAGCGCCGCCAAACCCGCCGCGAGCGCCACCAGCCCCGCCGCCGCCGCCCAGATTCCCTTCCTGTGTCTCGTTGTTTTCTCCACGGGCCCCTCGCCGCGGAGATACGCCTCGATCGCCTCCGCAAGCTCGACGCCGTCATGAAACCGCCCAGCCGGTTCGGGCGACAGACAACGCCGAACCACCGCCGCCAGACGCGCATCGCCGACACCCGCGACCGAGTCCGAACCCTCGCCCACGCCGCCGTCCTCCACACCGGGCTCGATGAGCCTGCGCAGCGAACTGAACACTTGCGGGGGGAACCGACCGGTGACCAGCTGGTGCATCAGCACGCCCAGGGAGTACACGTCGGAGGCGGCGGAGAGTTCCCTCTCGCCGCGGAGCTGCTCGGGGCTGGCCCAGAGATACGTGCCGACGAACTGGCCCGTGGTGGTGAGGGTCTGGCGCATCTCCTCGGCGTCGACGACAGATGCCATGCCGAAATCGAGCACGACGGGGATGCCGTCCCTGGCGACGAGGATGTTCGACGGCTTGAGGTCGCGGTGGACGACGCCCCGGGCGTGCGCAGCGCCGACGGTGCGGGCGACCGCGCCGACGAGGGCCACGCGGTGGGCGACCTCCAATCCTTTGACGGTCTCAGGCGTCAGGGCGGTCCCCTCGACGAAGTCCATGACGAGGTAAGCCCGCCCGTCCGGCGTCGCGCCGACCTCGTGGGGGCGGACGATGCGCTCGTGCTCGACGGTGCGGAGCACACGAGCCTCGCGCTCGAGGCGGGCGTGGTGCGACATGGCGTCCTCGGGCGAACTGGCGGGGCGGAGTACCTTCACCGCAAACCGAGCTTCGCCCTCACCCTCCCGCACCGCGCGGTACACCACTCCCTGCCCGCCCCGCGCCACCTCCGAAATCAGTCGATACCCCCGCACCTCCACCCCACCCAATCGGCCCTGCCCGGAGCGAATCCCCCGACCGACCAAATCAAACTGCCGCACCCACTGTCCCACCCGGTCGGCGTGCTCCGGAAACCGCGCGCGCAGGGCGTCCTCACCCGCTCCCCGTCGCAGCTCGTCCATCACCTCCGGGGGCACCATGCACTCACCCTACGTGTAAACCACGCACATCCGCCTCACTCGGGCATCATCCCGCGTAAACGGCGCAACGCACGAAATACAATCATCTGCACCGCCGGCCCGGACTTCTCCACCCGCTTGCCGATCTCCTCGAACGGCATCTGCTCGGCAAACCGCAGGTGCAGCACCATCCTGTGCTCGCTCTCCAGCTCGGCCAGCGTGAGGCGCAGGTTTTCCAAGTCCTCGGCGTGGGCCATCGCGCTGCGGGGCGACCGCTGCGAACGCGTGAGCATCGGCAGCAGGCCGGAGAGCAGTTCGCCGTCGACCCACTGCACCGCGCCCGCCCCGCCGCCACGCTTGGCTGTCAGCCGCTGGCGGATCTGGTTGATGGCCCTCCGCTTGGCGATTTTCCGCGCCCACTTCATAAACGCCCGGGGGTCGTCGCTGGTGAGCGTCGGCAAGCTCCGCACGATCTCCGCGACCGCTTCCTGCACGAGGTCTTCCTCCGAAACCTCCCCCCGCATGCGGTCGGGGATCACGCGAGATACCGCCCCGCGGAGGGCCCCGAAGCACGCCATCAGCAAGCGCTCGAGAGCCGCGCGATCACCTGATCGCGCCTCAGCGACGTCTTCAGTTGTGGTGCCCACCAGCATGGCGACAACCTACCCGGGTGAACACTCCACACCAAACCGGCAATTGTCCGCAGATGGACAAAACTTTTACAAATTCGCCCTGGGTTGCGTATCACTCA
>JBBRUM010000514.1:0-2656 GCA_038247815.1 Tepidisphaerales bacterium
GCCGAGCTTCTTAGCAACGTCTACATATTCCGCGGTAGTCGCAGCCACCGTTTCCCCCAGCCCCACCGACCGCAGCACCGCCGCCGCCTGCCTGCACCGCATCTGCCTGCCCTCCATCGCCACGACGGGCAGCCCGGCCTCCAGCGCGTCGAGCACCGAGTTGGCCCCGGTGTAGGGAAAGCTGTCGAGATACACGTCGGCGGACTTGAGCACCGCGACCACGACGTCGCGACCGGGCAGCGACTGCATGAGCTTGAGTCGACTCGGGTCCACGCCGTGCTCGGCCAGTTCGGCCGAGAACACCTGACTCAGCAGCGTCCCCGGCCACTGCAAGTCCCACGTCGGCGCGAACGGAAACAGCATCAGCACCGACTCCGGCACGCCCGCCAGCACCTCGGCCCACGCCCGCCGCACCCCAGCCGACAACTTGTGCACCACCGCCCCGGACGCAAACACCACCGCCCGCCCGGGCAACTCCAGCCGGTCCCGACCCGGCGTCGCATGCGCCACCGACCCCATCCGCCGGTGCCCCGAGCAGTACCCGGCGCCCGGTAAACGCACAAGCTTCTCCGAATAGTCCGCCTCGCTCCGCTCCGCCTCGGAGAGCTCGCCCGACACATACGCGTCCACCTCCGTGAGCCCGGTGGTCATCGGCGAGGAGAAGAACGTGACCGCCCGTCGGGCGAGCCGGTTCGTCGCCATCAGTGCCAGCGGATGGACGCGCGCCGTCAGGTTCGTTCCGTGCACCACGATGTCGAGGTCGGCCTGTCGGACAAACGCAACCGCGTCGGATGGGCGTTCCGGGAGCAGCCGCACCGGCGGACTGCCCGCGGGCAGGGCGACCTCAACTTCCGCTGCGGCAAAGAGAACCACGTCAAACCCGTCCGCCGGTAATCCAGCGAACACGGGGTAGGTCGTGTATGTCTCGGTCCGGGCCGAGTAGTCCCACGCCAGCACACCGACTCGGATCTTTCCACCGGTTCTGTTACTGGGTTCCCAAGTGGCAACGTATCCCGCCCTCGCCGCGATCTCCCGCAGCATCACTGCACGGTCCTCCATCGCGGACTTGGCCGACTCATCCTCAAAGTACAGCGGCAATGTCGAAAGCCTCGACCCCAACTTCAGCGCCCACTCCGAACCGGCCCGCTCGCGAACCCCCTTGAGAATCCGCCGCGTGTGATTTGCCAGCGCCGCGCCGTCGAATTCGTCAAGGTTCACCTTCGGCGCGTCGCACACCAGTCGGCTCCACGCCGGCCGCAGCTCCGGCGCCTCGGCCGCGTCGACCGACAGGCCCCACCGATGCGGCGGACCCAGCAGCAACCCCGCCAGCACGGCCCTCCAACCTCCGCCGGCTCGGATGCTTTCCCGGGCCTTCACCCCCACGTCAACGCCGGTCGGCCACTCCCGGGCCCCCGTTGAGATCACCATCTCCACGAGGGGCAGGACCACGTCAACCGCGAGGTTCGTCGTTCCGCCCGCAAGTACGCCCGCCGCCTCCTCGGACATCCGCCGGACGCCGTCCACACCGGTTTGCCCGATGACGGCGCGCAGTCCCACCGAGAAGCGTGCTACGGCGTCGGCTGGCGATAGAGTGCCGCCAGAGCGCAAATAATCCGCCAGCCTCCCGCGGTCGAGCATCTCTCTTGGCGTCGGTTCCACCGCCCCATCCTCGGCAGGAGGCACTTCGGCGACAACCCTCATGGCAAACCCTGCTACACGGCCTTGGCCAGCTTTTCTGAAAACTCAGCAATCTCACGCGGCACCGGGAAGTGCGTCATCAAAAAGTCGCGTAACTGCCTCCGGGTGGCCACGATGAGGTGGACGTCCTCTCCGACAGACCGCGTGGCAAAGTTGAGCGCGCGGACCATGTTCCCCTCGTCGGTGGCCATCGTCAGTTCGCCGCCGTCGCGATTGACGGGGAGGAGGTGGAACTGCCATGCTTGTCGCCGCGACAGAACGCGCAGGCACTCGACGTCGACATTCACATCGTCGAGGTCGGTGATTCCGACGGTGGAGAGGTATTGGGCGACCCAGGCGTCTTCGATGGCTTTGGGGCAGACGCCGAACATGCGTTCGGCGAGGTCGCCGAAGGGGCGAGAGGTTTCGCGTTGGGCTTCGAGGATCAGTTCGACCTGATCCCGCGTCAGAACGCCGTGCAACACTAAAATTTCGCCGATCTTGATACCACGCATGGGGGCACACTCCTAAGCAAGTTTCAGCCGGTTCGGGGTCCGGGTCTGATGTTGCTATCGGCGGCTTACTCGCCCTGCATGGGTAAAGGTGACGGGGAAACGCGGGTGAGTGGCTGTTTGCGACCCGGAGCACCCCCCCCAATCCGCCCAACCGAGACCATCCGATACAAACCGCCAGACGCGGGGCAAAAATCTGACGTCCAGTCCCCTGGCTTGATCAAACAAAACACCACGGGGCCTGATCCGCTTCTTGGATCAGGCCCCGTGAGTCAGATACGTACGGCTTGGAAAGTCGATTGAGAACGGCGGCACGCCGGGACCGGCCGACTAGGCGCGGGCAGCGTGCGCACCCATCATCGCTCCCGAGCCAGTCTTGCCCATGATGGAATCCGAACCGGGAGTGCCTTGGACGAGTTCGGTCGGGAAGTCGGGGTAACACGTCATGCCGTGCTCGCCGATGTCCA
>JBBRUM010000515.1:0-2654 GCA_038247815.1 Tepidisphaerales bacterium
GCCAGAGCGTGCATCAGCAGTTCGTCAGCTCCCTGGCCAACATCGGCACGCTCGCCGCGAGCAAGGCAGCCCTCTGGTCCGACTACCTCGCCACCCGCGCTTCCGCGCTCGCCAACGACGGGCCGTACTCGAATCGCACCTGGGCCGTCGTGCCCACGGGCAACGACGAACGCCTCGGCCAGTTTCTAGAGCTCCTCGGATTGCACACCATCGAGTTTACCCGCGCCACCGCCGCCTTTGACGCCACCGGTATCGACCCCCTCGGCAAGCCGATTACGCGCACTTTTCCGGCTGGCACGATCCTCATCCCAAACCGCCAGCCCGACGCCCGCCTCGCCGCCGCGCTCCTTGAGTTCGACACGCGGCTCCGCCCCGACTTCCTCGCCCTGGAGCGCAGGGACCTCGTTCGCAAGAACGACTCGAGAATGTACGACGTCACCGCATGGAGCATCCCGCTGTACTTCGACCTCGACGCCGTCGAGCTCCCCGCCTCGCCCACCGTCGCCACCGAGAAGCCCGGCCCGACCTCGGCCCCCTCCGCGCTCGCCGCCGCCACCGCACCCGCCGCCATCATCCTCCGCCCCCAAGCCTACGCCCACGTCATCGACGGCCTCGACGACCGCGCGCCGTACCTCGCCGCCCGCCTCGCCCAAGCCGGTGTCCGCGTTCGCATCGCCAAGAAACCCTTCCGCTTCGACGGCAAGAGCTTCCCCCGGGCCTCGCTGCTCATCGCCCGCGACGACCAAGGCTCGCAGTGGACCACTAAATCCGTTGACGCCGCCGCGCTGATCTCCGCCCTGGGCTTGACTCACGTAGAAGTCCGTAGCGGCTACGGAGAGATCGACGAAGCCCGAGACACAGACCCGATGGTTCGCGACGACCCCGTCGACATCGGCGGCGAACACTTCCCCCTCCTCGCCAAACCCCGAGTCGCCGTCATCGGCCGCGGTCGGATGAGCGCCCTGAATTTCGGCGAAATCTGGCACCACATCGACCAGCGGATCGGCATTGCCGCCTCGTACCTCGCAGCCGACGACTTCGGCGGGTCGGACCTGCGGCGGTACAACGTCATCATTCTCCCCGAAGGCAACCCCGCCGAGCTCCTTCGCGGCAATCAAGACCGCCTGAAGAAATGGGTCGAATCCGGCGGCACCCTCATCGCCATCGGCGGCAGCGCAGCCGCCCTGGCAAGACCCGGAGACAGCAGTTTCTCTTCAACACGCCTCCTCGCCGACGTGCTCGACAAAGTCTCCGACTATGAACTCGCAGTCCTCGCCGAGTTCGAAGGTGCCCGCAAAGACATCGACCTCGCCGCCGTCTATGCCAACACCCCACCCGGCAAGATCCTCTACCCGTGGACCGGTGCCCGCAAACGGGTCGATGCCGAGGAACTCAAACGCCGCGAGCAGTGGCAATCTCGTTTCTCCCCGCGGGGCGCCGTACTTGCCGCACGCGTCGACGGCGAACACTTCCTCACACTCGGCCTGCGAGACACGCTGCCCGTCCTGTTCGGGTCCAACCCCGTGCTCATGGCCGGCGGAGGAGTCGAAGCGCCGGTCCGCCTCGGCGTCGTCTCAGACCCCCCGGCACCCACCTCCCCCCCTTCCGCCACCACCACTCCCACCACCCAGCCCGACACGACTGATGTCGGCGGCATTGGCTGGGTCACACTCCCGCCGGGCAAGGAGCTCCGCCTCCGCATGTCCGGCCTTCTCTGGCCCGAAGCCGCCGACCGCCTCGCGCACTCGGCGTATGTCACCCGCGAATCCGTCGGTAACGGCCAGGTGATCCTGTTCGCCAACAACCCCGTGTTCCGCGGCGCGACGCTGGGCACGGCTCGGGTGTTCACCAACGCAGTGATCATCGGCCCGGGCTTGGGGGCCTCGGAAACCATCCTGCCGTGAGAAAGGTGAGGATTCTGGGCAGACGACCGCAGAGTTCGCCCCGCCCACGATCGGCGAGGCAGCGGTTCCGGGGGGGGGAATTGCTCTCGGTCAGTGTCTTCAAACGATAGACTGGCCAACCGTGTTCGAACGCGTTAGGTATTCATGCTGTGAATGGGTAGGAATCTAAGGAGGATCGGGAGACAATATGAGAAACACATCCGCTGTTCTGGCGTAAACCGTCTTGGCTGGCTTGGGCGTTTCGGTCGCCGGAGCCCAAGTGGTTTACTCGAACAATTTCGAGTCCGGCACGGCCGGGCTTAACGTCGCAGCGCTGACCATCTTGCCGGTCACCGACGTCCTCGCGGGACCGGGCTCGACGTTCCTCGGCCGATTCAGTAACGACTTCGCCACGCTGACCCTTTCCGGTTTGACGCCCGGTGTGCCCCTCGAGCTCGCCTTTGTCCTGTTCGTCGGCGCGACATGGGACGGGAACTCCGCCACTTTCGGACCAGATTCCCATCGTCTCCTTGGAGATGGGGTCGCTCTACTAAAAGCGATGTTCCTCAACATCTTGCCAGGCGAAGAAAATTTGAGCACCTACACGCAATGCTATTCCGACGCCACGCCCACCGGCCCCGGTTCGTTCGCCCCCTTCAAGGGTGCCGATGTGGCGTTTATGTCCGGTGGGATCGTGGATCGTTACGCGATTTGTTACTTCGGCCACGGGGCGGGCGACCCCGTGCTCACCTTCACCCCCACCGCCTCCAC
>JBBRUM010000516.1:0-2645 GCA_038247815.1 Tepidisphaerales bacterium
GTGCTCCCGCACAGGCGTCGGTCGGTTTCCAATCATAACGTAACCCTCGCGCATTCCCCACTTTTATTCCTCAATACAAACCTTCTCACGGCCCACCCTCGCAAAACCTTTCACATCACTCCTGCAATTCCCCGCCGACCCTTGCAACCATATCGGCAAGATCCAGTCAAGAAGGCCACTCCGTCCGTTCCTCCCCCGACCTCCTATCAAGGGGCAAACCTCGCTCCCGCCCCTTCCGCGCCGTCCCGTAATTCCCGCCCAGACTGCACCATCCACCCCGCTTCCGCACAAACCCTTGGCTAACCTTCTTTCCTGCCCGGGCGAACCTGTCGCCATGGCACATCCCCCTCTTCTCGGAGCATCCCCCGAATGCGTCAAATTACCCGGACACTGCGTATCCTTTCCCTCGCCCTGATCGCCACGACCCTCGCCGGCTTGCCACTCCCGCGCCTCTTGGCCCAAACCGCGACCCCCGGTACGCCCTCCAACCCCCCAGCCGAGTCCTCCACTGCGGGCGCCAAATTCAGCTATCTCGATGAGACCCTCCCCAACGGCCTCCGTGTCATCGCCCTCGAGGACTTCTCCACCCCCGTCGTCGCCGTCCAAGTCTGGTACCACGTCGGATCCAAGAACGAAAACCCCGCCCGCCAGGGTTTCGCCCACATGTTCGAGCACATGATGTTCCGCGGCACCGACCGCCTCGGCCCCAAGGACCACTTCGAGCTCATCCGCAAGGTCGGCGGCGACAACAACGCCTACACCTCCTTCGACCAAACCGTCTACATCCAAAAACTGCCCGCCAACCAACTCGAGCTCGCCCTCTACCTCGAAGCCGAGCGCATGGCCTTCCTCAAAATCGACCAAACCTCCTTCGACACCGAACGCGCCGTCGTCGAGGAAGAACGCCGCCAAGGCCTCAACGCCCCCTACGGCACCGCCCTCGAACGCATCCTCCCCCAGATCTACAAACAACACCCCTACCAGTGGACCCCGATCGGCAAAATCCCCCACCTCCGCCAAGCCTCCGTCGACGAACTCGCCCGCTTCTGGGAAACCTACTACACCCCCAACAACGCCACCCTCGTCGTCGTCGGCGCGGTGAAGAAGGAGGAAGTCCTTGAGCAAGCCAATCGCTTCTTCGGCTGGATCCCCAAGGGCGACCCCGCCCCCCAAGTCACCATCAGCGAGCCCCCCCAAACCGAGCCCCGCGAGATCAGAATCTCCGAGCCAAAAGGCCCCGTCACCATCCTCGGCAAGGCCTATCGCACCGTCCCGATGGCCCACCCCGACGCCGTCGCCCTCGACGTCCTCGCCGCCATCCTCGGCCAGGGCGAATCCTCCCGCATGTACAAAACCTTCGTCAGAGACAAAGACCTGGCCGTCGCCGCCATCGCCGAGGGCTTTTCCCTCGAGCAAGACGGCCTCATCGGCGCAGGCGTCGTCCTCAAACCCTTCGGCAAAGCCTCCCAAACCGACGTCCTCAAGCTCATCCAAGACGAACTCTACAGCATCAAATCCGCCGGCGTCACCCCCGCCGAACTCGAGAAAGCAAAGCTCAACCTCCTCAAATCCAAAGTCGGCGAAGCCCAAACCGTCGAATCCCGCGCCCAACTCCTCGGCACCTACGCCGTCCTCTACAACGACCTCCCCCGAATCAACCGCCGCTTCGACGAAATCCGCGCCGTCACCGCCGACGACGTCAAACGCGTCGCCAACACCTACCTCATCGACTCCCGCCTCAACACCATCATCATCGAACCCGGCGGCTTCGGCGAGCTCCTCAAGGCCGTCGCCAAAGGCACCGACGACGGCCCCCCAGCCGCCAAGGTCCAAGGCAACCCCACACCCGAACGCCGCGGCCCCAAAGCCACCGCCGTCCGCCCCGGAAACTTCCCCACAACCGCCCCCGTCGCCAAAGTCCTCGAAGACTTCCCCAACCCCGCCACCTCCGAAAAAACCCTCCCCAACGGCCTCAAGGTCGTCGTCGTCCCCCGCAACCAAATCCCCCTCGTCACCATGACCCTCGGGATCAAGCAAGGCGCCTTCTCCGAAGACCCCGCCACCCCCGGCGTCGCATCCACAGCCGCCTCCCTCATCACACAAGGCACCCAAAACTTCACCAGCAAACAACTCGCCGAGGAACTCGAACGCCACGCCATCTCCCTCGGCGGAAGCGTCGGCGCCGACGTCGGAGCCATCTCCGCCTCCGCCCTCACCGAGCAAGCCGAACGCGCCGTCAAGCTCCTCGCCGAAGTCGTCCTTCGCCCAACCTTCCCCCAACCCGAGTTCAAGCAAGCCATCGACCAAGCCATCACCGGCTTGTCCGTCTCCGAACAAAACCCCAAGTACCTCGCCGACCGCGAGCTCCGCAAACGCCTCTTCGGCCCCGACCACCCCTACGGCCGCTCCGCCGCCGGCGAAGCTGGCGACCTCAAGAAACTCACCCGCGATCAGCTCGCCGCATGGTGGTCCGCCAACGTCCGCCCCGACACCACCGTCCTCTACTTCGCCGGTGACATCACCCCCGACGCCGCCTTCAATCTCGCCACCCAGTTCTTCGGCGACTGGAACCCCGCCGGCCACAAACCCCGCGCCCCCCTGCCCCCCCCCCCCCCCCCCCCCCCCCCCCCCAACACACCCCAGCA
>JBBRUM010000517.1:0-2632 GCA_038247815.1 Tepidisphaerales bacterium
ACTCAAATTTATAATTGTCACCAGCTCTAGCAACCAAAACAGAACATTTTTATATTTTTGGATTAAAGGCAAACCTGAGAACGGAGACGGAATACGGGAAAATTGAAAATAAAAATTTGAAATTATGGGAAAGCTGGAAATTTTAACAATACCTGCCATGTTGCAGGCGAGCTTTAAAGATTATGCGAACTATCAGTCGCTGATTTTCGCCGGTGCCATCAGGGGCACCGGGTACGTCGTCGACTCCCTCGGCGCCGCCCTCTGGGCCACCGACCGCTCCCACGACTTCCGCTCGGCCGTCCTAGCCGCCGTCAACCTCGGCGACGACGCCGACACCACCGGCGCCATCACCGGCCAACTCGCCGGAGCCATCTACGGCGAAGACAGCATCCCCCCCGACCTCCGCCAATCCCTCGCCCACCCGCAACTCTTGAACGACTACGCGGAACGGCTTTGCAAACTTTAGCTCGTGTCGCCTCGATGGAATAGTTCAACACGGAGACATAGAGGGCAGAGAGAACAGATAGTACATTTTGTTTTTATTGAATACAGTGGCTTGGTGCGTCATGTATCCCTCCCTTTCTTACCTTCATATCTTCCCTTAGCGTCTTCTTCCTGCCCTTCGTGGGCAATCCCCCCCGCGATCAGCCTTCAAGCTCGGCCATCAGTTGCTGTAGCGCGAGGTTCACGTTCACGTTCCCCTCCAGGTTCACCCGCGCAGCCGTCAGCGAATCAATCCCGCCGCACAGCTTCTCCAAGCCACCCGTCGTCCGGGCCACGCGCAACAGTCGCCGCAGCGAGCTTTCCCCCAGCCGTAGTAGCAGCCCGAGCGAGTCCCGAGTGGCTTGGTCCTTGGATCCATCCGGATCGCGCTCGAGCACCTTCTCCGCCAGTCCCTCCCCCGCTGTCTTCATGAACTTCGCCAGTTCCCCGTCGCTGCGGCCCGTCAGGCACGCCGTCAGTCGCGTCTCGAGTTCCTTGGCAACCGTCAGCAGTCCGTCCCCGGAGAACCGGATCGCTTCCCCGAGGCTTCCGTCGGCCAGTCGCGCCGCCTCTTTGGCTTCGCCCTGATCCATCCCGCGCCGTACCAGCTCTCCCACGACCAGCTCCGCAGCCAGCGGCGCGAACCGCACCGGCTGACACCTGCTCCGAATCGTCGGCAGCAGTGACCCCTCGCTCCCAGCCAGGAGCACGATCAGCGTGCGCCCCGGCGGCTCTTCCAGCGTCTTAAGCAGCGCGTTCTGCGCCGTGGTATTCATCGCGTCCGCCTCCTCGATGACAAACACCTTCCCCCGCCCGAGCTGGCTCGACCGCCCCGCCGGCGCCACGACATAATCACGAATCACATCCACCCCCAAATCCCGCGCCACCGAGTCTTTCTTCAGTCGAACCAACTGCCGATACACCCGGTGATAGTCCGGATGCGTCCCCCCATCGTCCCGCCCGTCCGCATCCATCAGCTTGCACGAAGCGCACACCCCGCACGAATCCACCTCGCCCGCCCGCCCGTCCAACCCGGACGGCTTGTCGCACAAAAACACCCGCCCCAGCGCCTCCGCCGTCGTCCCCTTCCCCACCCCCTCCGGCCCCGAAAAAAGCAGCCCGTGCGCCAGCCGCCCCGACGCCAGCGCCGACCGCAACGCCCCCACCGCCCCAGCCTGTCCCAATATCAATCCCAGATTCGCCACAATCCATCTCCACAAACAACCCCGCCACGATACCCCTACACCGCCCCCGAGTAACTCACAAACGCAACGTGCCTCCCGTCCGGCGACCACGACGGAACATTGATCGTTCCCTGCCCACCATACACAAACGCCAGCACCCGCGCCGCCCCGCCCCCAGCCGCCATCTCCCGCAGCGCACACCGCTTGTAGTACGGATGGTCCCCGGGCAAGACCTCGTCGAGGTAACTCAAAAACACCACCCGCTTCCCGTCCGGCGAAACGTGCGGAAACCAGTTGTTCCACCCGTCCCCGGTCATCGCCTCCTGACCGCTCCCGTCCGCTCGCATCCGAAACAGTTGCATCCGCCCCGTCCGAACCGAGTTGAACCAGATCCACCGCCCGTCCGGCGAATACTCCGACCCGTCGTCCAGCCCCTCAGCCGTCGTCAGCCTCTCCTCGCCCCCGCTTCCGTCGGCCGGGCACCTGTAAATGTCGTAATTCCCGTCCCCGCGCTCGGCTGTGTACAACACATACCGCCCGTCCGGCGACCACCCATGGAGATAGCTCGGCCCCCTCGCCGTCACCCGCTTCGGAACCCCCGTACTCCTCGCCCCGTCCATCGGCATGGCAAACACCACCGACCCACCCCCCTCCTCCGCCACATGGTGACTCAGTCCCATCCACTTCCCGTCAAACGACAGCACATGGTCGTTGTTGTTCCCCACCGCAAATCCCGTATCCACCTCGGCTACGACGCCCGTCGCAAGTTCCACCGAGTACAACCGCCCGCCGCTGTTGTAAATCAAGTGCTTCCCGTCCACCGTCCAGTTCGGCGCCTCCATGTTCCCCTCCGACCTTCGCACCACCCGCCGAACCCCGCTATCCACTTCCACCACCTCGAGCACGCTCCCGAGATAATCCCGGTACGGCACCAACCCCTCCCCCGCCGGCGACACCCACCTCAC
>JBBRUM010000518.1:0-2628 GCA_038247815.1 Tepidisphaerales bacterium
AACTGCCGCGCAATGTTGCCCGTCCCAAGTATCCCGAATCGCAACGCCATGATCCCCGCAACCTACCACCAACACGGCCCGACTCAAATGCGTTTACAAACCTTTACTGCTATCATCCCCGAGCTATGTCCACCACCGAAGCCATCGTTTCCCACGCCAAGCAGCTGCTCATCGGCAACTACGCCCGGATTCCCGTCGTGATGGCCCGCGGCGAGGGGTCGTGGGTGTGGGACACGGATGGGAAGAAGTACCTCGACCTCTTCGCCGGATTCGGCGGCTGCGTGCTTGGGCACTGCCACCCCGAGCTCGTTCGCGCCATCGCCGACCAAGCCAAAACCCTCTGGCACGTCGGCAATACGTTCTACACCCAGCCCCAACTCGGCGTCGCCGAGCACCTTAAGAAGCACGCCTTTGACGGGCGCGCCTTCTTCTGCCACTCCGGCCTCGAAGCCAACGAAGCCGCCGTCAAACTCGCCCGCCTCCACGGCACTCGGTACGCCGAACAACACGGCGGACCCAAAAAATGGAAAGTCGTCTCCCTCCATCGCTCCTTCCACGGCCGATCGCTCGCCATGATCGCGGCGACGGGGAACCCCGCCGTTAAAGCCGGTTTCGACCCCGCAACCCCCGGTTTCACCCAAGTCGAACTCGGCGACCTCGAGGGCCTCGTCGCAGCCATCGACCCGGAAACCGCAGCCGTCATGCTCGAACCGATCCAAGGCGAGGGCGGCATCCACCAGGTCCCCAGCGACTACGCCCAGGAACTCCGCAAGCTCTGCACGGCGCACGGCGTGCTGCTGCACTTCGATGAAGTCTGGACCGGCTGCGGGCGGACGGGAAAGTGGTTCGGCCACCAGCACATCACCGACGCATCGGGCAAGGTCGTCGCCCCCGACATCATGACCCTCGGCAAGGCCATTGGCGGCGGGATTCCCGTCGGCGTGATGTGGTGTCGCCCCGAGCTCGCCGACCTGTTAGTCCCCGGTAAGCACGGCTGTACGCTGGGGGCGAACGCTGTTGGCATGGCAGTCGCCAAGACGGTCTTCGATGTCATCGAGCGCGACGACCTCGTGAACCACGCGAAGGTCCTCGGCGAGCACGCCATCGCCCGGTTGAAGAACGAAAAGTCTATTGCGAGCAAGATCGCCGCCGTCCGCGGGAAGGGGCTTTTCCTTGGCGTCGAATTCAAGGAGGAACCTAAGGATTACGTTAAGCGGGGCTTGGACGAGGGCGTGCTCCTCAACGTTACCCAGAAGACCACCGCCCGCATCGCACCCGCGATCAATATCAGCCGCGATGAGTGGGACGAGGGGCTTTCCCGCATGATCAAGGTCATACAAAAACTGTGAGCCCCGCCGTGCGCCACACCCGCAACCTCATCGTCTGCGTTGTCGTCTTCGCCATGCTCGGCGGCGGGGGGGTCGCCTGCCAGCTTCCCGGGCTCTCCAAGCCCGCAGACCAGCCGACCACCGATCAGTCTTCCGTCCGATCCTCCTACAAGCTGGCCGATAAGCCGGTGGACGGAACTTGGTCCATCACCTCCGCTGAAGGAACCGCCTCCCTAAGCACGACCGGCGAGATCCGATCCCTCACCGGCGATCCCTCAGCCGACCCCGCGCCCGCCAACCGCACCGGCGTCCGCATGGCCGTTTACGCCGTCTCCGTCCCCCGCGGCGCCGTCTCGGCCAACGACGCATTCTGGAAGCGCGTCGACGAAACCGCCGTCCCGCCCCAGCGTTACGAAATGCTGTTCATCAATGGCTTCCGCGTCGGCGTCGGTCGGGCGGACCAGTGGGAGTACTTCCGCGACCTGCTCTCCCGACACCCCGCCGAACACCAGCTCAACGCCGTTACCGCCTTTGACGAAGTGTCCGTCGAAGTCCCCGTTCGTCGCGGGGTTGACGGGCAGACCCTGGGCGTTTTCGGGGAAAACGGCTTGGAGCTAACCACCTACGAGAAATCTGACAACCTCATCGCCCTTTCGTTCCTCCCCGCGCCGCGCCGCAACGACGCCGCCCGCGTCGCGCTCGCCCCCATCGTCCGCTCGCTCCGCGGCCGACTCGAATCCACCGAAACCAACGGCGAACGCAAGCTCCGCACCGTCGCCCCCTCCCGGATCTACGACCTCTCCCTCGCCGTCGAAGTCCCCTTCGGCCAGTTCCTCGTCATCTCCCCCAGCACCGACACCGCGCGCCAAACCAGCATCGGCCGCAACTTCCTCCTCCTCGACAAAGACGCCGAACAAAACGAACTCGTCCTCATCGTCGTACCCACCCGGGTCGAACTTAAACCCGAACCGGTCAAGCCTTCGCCTCGCTAGGCCGGCGGAGTCCGACGACGTAACAGACACAGAGAGAGAAAAGATTGCCCACATATTGATGGCGGCAGGCTGGCGCAACGGGTGCGTGCGGTTCAATTGCGACATTTTTTGATCTGTCTTCTCAAATCTTCTCCAAACGCACACCTCCGATCGCCTCCCCACACCGATCACGCTCGGTGTGCGTTCCCTTCCTTCTCTGTATCTGTTGCTCTCCCAAGACCTCACACCGTCCCGACGAGAATCGCCCCCTCTTCCCATGGGTGGCCGTTGCGGTAGGAAGACAAGGGCATGGCCTTTCCACCCTCCGG
>JBBRUM010000519.1:0-2628 GCA_038247815.1 Tepidisphaerales bacterium
AACCATTTTCCCGGCCCGGCGTAACGACGCTCGGACGGCAGGGGTGACTGACTGGAATTGCCCAAACACCCATGATTTGTTAAACTCCGTCTACGCTACCACCAATGATGCCGGTTGAAAGGTTCAAGCAAATGCCCAAACACGATCATCGCCAGCAAGCCCGCGCCTTTACGTTGGTCGAGCTTCTGGTTGTCATTGGTATCATCGCCGTTCTTCTCAGCATTCTTTTGCCCTCTCTCAACAAGGCCCGGGAACAGGGCAACCGCGTGGCCTGCTCGAGCAACCTCCGGCAGTGGCACGCCATGGTGATGATGTACCACGGCGACTGGAAGTCCCTCCCCGGTCCGCTGGCGCCCGCGACGATGAGCCACAAGGTCGCTTGGAACCTCCCGTACGGCGGCTGGCGCAACAGCCGCCGCGACCGCACCACCGCAAACCCCGAAATCCTCTACAACCGGTACTTCAAGTCCTCCGAAGGTGCCTGGGTATGCCCGTCCAACCGCGTCCTCTTCGAGGAAGGCAGCTGCGCCCAAGCCGCCACGTACGCCGGCGACATCTTCGGCTTTGCCTATCGGATCAACAATCAGGAGTCCACCAACTCCCGTTTCTTCTTCGGCGACTGGAGTTCCCCCCCCACGAGCCCTTCCGCGCAGAACATCTTCGATCGCCGACCCAAGAAGCTGAGCGAGGTGCGCAGCGCCGGCGGTGGGCTGCTTCCGCCCAACCCGCCCGACGAGCTGGGTCGCGCCACCCGCAGCCACTCCGACATCTGGATGATGAGCGACATCGACGGAATCAACTGGGACACTGCCATGTCGACTTGGTGGGGCATCGAAAGCGACACGATTCCCGTCGCCCGGCGGCGATTCAAATCCCCCCACAAGACCGGCGGCTCGTTCGGGCGGAACTACCTCTTCTTCGACGGCTCGGTGCGATTCCACGCCTACAACGGTCGTGGCGGGAAGAACGAGCCCTACAACGGCTACAACAACCGCAATATCCCCTGAGTCGAGCCCCTCCTTAGATCGCCCCCGTTGCCTTTCGCCCAGTGCCGGTCCGAGAAAAGGGCGCCCAAGCTTTCACACTTCCGACGCTGCCCTTGCGATGGGCACAAGCGGCTCTTCGGCCGGAACCGGTGAAGTCCATCACCGGACTCTGTCAGAGGGTTCTTCGATGGAGTGACGTTACCTGAGGGAGAGGTAATACAGCCCGGCCGTGGTCGCGAGCAGTGCAGCGGTCGAGAGGGTGATGGCGGCGGCGAGCATCCAGGTGTGCCTGCGCTGGTGGATCGAGAGGATGCGCTCGAGGGACTCGTCGCGGGTGCGGATGTTGGCTTCGAGGTTTTTGAGCAGCTCACCGGCGATGCGCGTGGTGTCGTTTGAGGAGACCAGCGCTGAGGAGAAGGAGGAGAAGTGCTCGGCGACTTTCTGGTCGTTCTCCGCCAGCGAATCGAGGCGCTGGCGGACGGAGTCGAGGATGCGGCGCTGGTCGACGGCGGCTTGGCCGACTTTGTCGAGGATGGTGGACATTTGTCGGGCTTGGGTGCCTTGGTTTTCGAGGTGTTGGCGGATGGCGGCGAGGGCTTCGGCTTGGAGTTTGGCGTTTTCGGGGATGAGCTCGAGTGCCTTGGGGAGATGACTGAGGTAGGTCATCAGTTCTTCGTGGCGGTGAGCTTGGCGGTCGACGGCTTCGCGGACGGACACCAGCACGTCGGTGAGTGGGGCGAGGGAGTCTCCCGCGCCGCCACCCGAGCTCCGCTGGAACGGCCGAAACATTCCCGGCGACGTCGACCGGGTGGATTGCTCCAGCCGGGCCAGTGGCGGCTCGTCCACCGGCCGGGAGAACCATGATCGGAGACTGGTGAGCAGTGATGCCATTTCGACCGATGGGAAGGGAGGGTTGCGTTGACGCGTCGTGCGGTAAACTCTAGCATCCGCGCGTGATGGGTCAACGAAATCCGATGTGGTCTGCTTGGATTTCGTTATCGGCCCTCGGGGTGTTATGTGCATTGTTGTCCGGGGGTTGCGAGAAAATCCCCGCCACCCCCCCCGTTGCCACAACCGCCCCCGCCCCCGCGAAGAATCCCCCGGTCCGGGTGGCGTCGCTCGTGCCCTCAGCCACCGACCTGATGCTCGGCGCGGGAATGGGAGAGCACCTCGTCGCCGTTTCGAACTATTGTCGCGCCAACCCCGACGCCGCCCGGATCCCCTCCGCCGGCGACTATCAAACCACCGACTGGGAACGCCTCGCCTCGGTCAAGCCAAACCTCCTGCTGGTGTTCATGGCGGAGGGCCGCATTCCACCGGGGATGAGGACGAGGGCTGCTGAGCTTGGAATTCGCATTGAGGTCGTCGGTGTTGAAACAGTGGGCGACGTGCTCGCGGGGATCACGAAACTGGGCAAGCTGGTGGGCGAGGAGGAGAAGGCCCAAGTCGCCCGGGAGAAACTCGAAGCGCGACTTGCGGCAATCCGCCAGCGGGCTGCGGGCAAGCCGCCCGTTCGGACCTTGGTCGTCCTGGGCGACTCAGCCAAGGGCGTCATCGGCCCCGGCGGGTTCCTCGACGAACTGCTGACCATCGCCGGAGGCGAGAACGCCGCCGCCGGGCTGGGAAGCAAGTACCCGGCGGT
>JBBRUM010000520.1:0-2615 GCA_038247815.1 Tepidisphaerales bacterium
AAATAAGGCATTAGCAACCTGACCACGCAAAATCTATTGAATTGAAAACAAGCCGGTTCAATTTCCAAAGTGGTCCAGGGCCACCACCCCCCACCTCGTACGGTGCGTCTCGACGCGTCACCCTACGTTCCCCCTCGCCCTACCCGCACCCCCAATACAGCGTGTCCAGACACACCCTACCTGTAGGACGCGTCTCGACGCACCACCCCTCCCCCCCAAACACCACTTCCAACACCACATCCATCGGTTCGGACTCCGTTAGGGTACACCGTCCGCCTCCCCCGTCAACATAATTCCACCTCCACACGTTTACCGCCTGCAAAACAGCCACGCCCGGCCGCCGGAGTCGCACCCCAGCGCCGGGCCTGACTTCTCGAATCACTCCCCTTCCGCCCCCGCCCAACTTCCGACGACGCCCCAGCAGTGCAATCCCCCCCCGGCTCGGGGATCGCCACTTCCGCCCGCCGCAACCGCTCCAGCCCCGTCCGCAACTCCACCGAGTCAAGGATCCGAAGGTTATCAAACTCGCCAGCGACAACCCACTCGTCAACGCCGGCGCCGACTCCACCGAACTGTCCCGACTCATGCGCAGCACCAGTGTCCCCAAATCCGCCCGCGCACCGCCCATCCCTATGCAATGCCCCACCCGCCGGATGCGCTCCCCTCCACCACCCTCCCCCCTCTTCTCGGACCCACCAAGGCAAGCGCAACCCACTTGACAATCGAACAATCGTTTGGCGACCCCCACTTGCAAGACTTCACGCCCAATCTCCGATATCATCCCGGTACCGCAACAGTTCCCCCGGGCACTCCGCCCGGGACCGCCACGGTCACCACACCCGGCGGACAACAACTTCCCGGAGAACCAACCCCATGTCTCTGCTCACGCCCGACTCGCACTCCAAAACCACCACCAACCCACCCCCCCCCGCCCCCACGGCGGGAAAATCCAAAACCATGTCCGGACAAACCAACCGCCTGCACCCCAAACCCGGCACACAGCACGACAACACCCGCTTCTGGCAAAACGCCCACCTCTTTTTCGAGCGCGTTTATCAGACCATGGGACTCGACCCCGTCTGGAAGCAGTCCCTCTCCACGCCCAAGCGCGTGCTCACCGTCTCCTGCCCCATCCGCATGGACGACGGCTCGATTCAGGTCTTCTCCGGCTACCGCGTACAGCACAACAACGCCCGCGGACCCTTCAAGGGCGGCATTCGCTACGACGCAGCCGTTGACCGCGACGAAGTCATGGCGCTCGCCATGCTCCAAACCTGGAAAAACGCCCTCGTCGATCTCCCCTACGGCGGTGCCAAGGGCGGCGTCGTCTGCGACCCCAAGAAACTCTCCATGGGCGAAAAAGAACGCCTCACCCGCCGGTACACCGCCGAGATCATGCCCATCATCGGACCCGCCCAGGACATCCCCGCCCCCGACGCCGGTACCGACGCGCAAATCATGGCTTGGGTTCTCGACACCTATTCCATGATGGTCGGCCACCAGGAGCTCGGCGTCGTCACTGGCAAGCCCGTTTCCCTCGGCGGGTCCGTCGGCCGCGAGGAAGCCACCGGCCGCGGCGTCATGTACATCCTCCGCCGATTCCTCGCCACCCAGAATAAGTCCCTCTCGGGAATGAAGATCGCCGTCCAGGGCTTCGGCAACGTCGGCTTCCACGCCGCGCGACTTCTTGAGGAGCAGGGCGCCAAGATCGTCGCCGTCACCGAACGCGCATCCGGGCTCTTCAACGAAAACGGAATCGACGTCGCCGGCCTCGCCAAACACTACAAACAAACCGGAACACTCGAAGGCTTCGACGAGGGCGACGCCCTCGACAACGACGAACTCCTCGCCTGCGACTGTGACATCCTCGTCCCAGCCGCCATGGAAAACACCGTCAACGCCGACTCGGCACCCCACATCCGCGCCCACGTCATCGTCGAAGGCGCCAACGGACCCACCACCCCCGACGCCGACGAAATCCTCCGCGACAACGGTGTTACCATCCTCCCCGACATCCTCTCCAACGCAGGCGGAGTGACCGTCTCCTACTTCGAATGGGTACAAGGCCTCGACAACTGGTTCTGGGACCTCCCACGCGTACAAACAGAACTCCAACGCGTCATGGACAAAGCCTTCGACGCCGTCAACGCCAAAGCCGACGAAGCCGACTGCGATTACCGCACCGCCGCCTATACCATCGCCGTCGGACGCGTCGCCGAAGCCTGCAAAATGAAGGGCCTCTTTCCCTAAATCCCCGACCACCCCCAACCGACCGAATCCCTCACCGGCTCGCAAAGGTTGCCCAGTTCGCCCAATTCCCCCCGAACCATACGCCCGGGAAAAAACACCACGCGCGTTTGGCCTTGAACATCCGGTGTCGCCGGATAATGTCCAATTCGGACCAGCCAACAGCCAACCATAAACGAGAGATTTGTATGCGTAAGAGTCTTGTGCTTGCCACCGCCATCGCGATGGCGTTCCCCGCTGTGACCTCCACCGAACTGGTCTACCACATCGCCCCGCCCGGAACCACCACGGGATCGGGCACCAACCAAGCCGGCGGCAACAGCGACGGGGCCGGCGTCTGGTTCAACCTACTCACGGGCACCACCCAG
>JBBRUM010000521.1:0-2611 GCA_038247815.1 Tepidisphaerales bacterium
GTTGCGCAATCCCCCCTCCTGCGCGCAACGCCCTTTACATCAATCCCCAAACAAAAAACTAACTTTTCCCTGTAAAACCAGCTTCAACCGCTCCCCCTGTTGCGCGCAACCGAACCCCGCGCGCATCACCCCCTCCATAAATGAATACACCCACAACTCCTCTCGACCACCACTCCGACACTGTCCACAAAACGCCACGCCTCGATACATCAAAATGTAACAAAAAGTACCGCATTTCACTTTCGCTTTTGCCCCGTCCTCGCCGCCCGCTCCTCTCCGTGTTCGCGCTTCGCCGCTTTGTCACGCTCTTCCCGCTCCCCGCCATACCATCCCGTCATGTCGCATCCTGTCGTCGTGGTCACTGAAGGTTCCGCCCCGGGGCCACTCGTGTGGTTGCGCGGGCGTGCCGAAGTCCTCGAAGTCGGCTTGGCCGACCCGGCCCTCCCCGCCGCTCTCGCCCGGGCCGAGGGCCTCATCGTCCGCACTTACACCAAGGTCACCCGCGAGTTTCTCGCCGGCTGCCCCAAGCTGCGGGTCGTGGGGCGCGGCGGTGTCGGCTTGGAGAACATCGACATCCCCGCCTGCCGCGAGCGGGGGATCGAGGTCGTGTACACCCCCGCAGCCAACACGATCGCTGTCGGCGACTTTGTCTTTGGCGCGGTGATCCGACTCATTCGGCCTTGGGCGGAGTTTTCGGAGAAGGCGTACGCGCCGGGAGAGTTTAAGATTGTGCGCGACGCGCTCCGCGGGCGGCAGTTGGACGAGATGACCCTCGGTGTGCTGGGGATGGGGCGGGTGGGCCGGCGGGTCGGGCGGATCGGGGCGAACGGGTTCGGTATGCGGGTGCTGTTCCACGACATCGAACCCGTCGAGCAGCGGGAACCGCTGGCGTTCCCGGCCGAGCGGGTGCCGATGGAGCGGCTTCTGTCCGAGAGCGACGTCTTCACGATCCACACCGACATGCGGGAGGGGAACCACCACCTCGTCGGCGCAGCCGAGTTGTCGCAGATGAAGAAATCCGCCGTGCTCGTGAACTACGCCCGCGGCGAACTGCTCGACGCTGCCGCCCTGGCGACGGCGCTCCGCCAAGGCCAACTAGCGGCTGCGGCGATAGACGTCTTCGACCCCGAACCCCCCCCCGCCGACTTTCCGCTGCTCGGCTTGCCGAACGTGCTGCTGACTCCGCACATGGCGGCGCGGACCAACACGGCCATTGAGAACATGAGCTGGGTGGTACGGGATGTCGACCGAGTTTTGCGGGGGGAAAAAGCGGAATGGCCGGCACCGTAAGCGCTGGGGCGGGCGACAACAATGCAACAATCAGACATCGCCACACGGAAATCTGATTATGTTCGCGCTTTTTGTGTTGGGATCGGCTAGGCTGACCCCGGATAGATCGACGAACGAGTGTTAGGCCGCGAGTGCCTTCGGCGAAAAATTGCGCCGGTGAAGCTTCTGCCCCCCCCTTGGTCGCCAACCTTCCTTCCGGGCCCGAACGTGGGCCTCTTTCTTGATTCGCCCCGAAAGTAAAAGTCGGGTGAAGGTTTTTGTGACTGGAGGCCCTCCATGGGCAGCAAGCTTTACGTCGGGAATCTCAACTACAACACGACCAGCTCGGACCTCGAGCAGTTGTTCGCATCGCACGGCACCGTGCAGAGCGCGGAAGTCATCGCGGACCGTGACACGGGTCGCTCCAAAGGTTTCGGCTTCGTGCAGATGGCGTCTGACGCCGAAGCACAGGCCGCCATTGGCGCCCTCAACGGCCAAGCCATCGACGGCCGTGCCCTCACCGTCAACGAAGCCAAGCCGAAGGAGAAGTCCTCGGGTGGCGGCGGCGGCGGTCGCGGTGGTTACGGTGGTGGCGGTGGTGGTGGTGGCGGCGGCTACGGCGGCGGCGGCGGCGGTCGCAGTGGTGGCGGCGGCGGCGGCGGCGGTCGCGGCGGCCGTTACTAAATCCGAAGTCCATTCGGTTGGTCTTAAAAGTTAACCGGGCCGGGAGCTTTCCTTCGGGATGGCTCCCGGTTCTTTTTTGTGGACGTCAAACTGCAGGGCGCGTGAGGGTTATGCGTCGTGTGACGAGGGGCAACGGGTGAAGATCGCGGCCGATAATCGGAAATGTGGCGCGTCAACGCGGTGGTTGTATGGAACGCTGAAAGTTGAAACGCGTGCATGCCGATAAGGAACCAAGAGAAATGGCGCGGCGGTTCTTATCGGTCGGCTGATGAAATCGCGGCGGGCAAGGCTGAATCGGAGTGGGACGTGAAAAAAAGCAAGCGTGCGGCGACGGTATTTGCGGGTCTCCTCGGTGTGCTGACGTGCACATCGGCGCTGTTGTTGGCGGTGGCGCCCGCGCCGCTGACCCCGGACAACGGTCCGACTCCGCTTATGGCCACCGAGCAGACCCCGACGCTGGCTGGGGTGATGAACACAGGCACACCCGTTGACAAGGGCCGCTGGCGGTACATTTACGTGCGGCACTCCAAAACCGCGCCGGGTGACCAGCGTCAACTCGGGTCGAAACTCGGCGACCACTTCGTCGTCGCCTCTGGGCCAGGGGGGTCGGACGGTGCTATACAGATGACGACGCGCTGGTCAAACCAGGCGTCGGCGA
>JBBRUM010000522.1:0-2607 GCA_038247815.1 Tepidisphaerales bacterium
CCAAGACTGGGAATCCCAGCCCGACCCCCTCCGCTACATCACCCAACGCTACACCCAAGCCATCGAAGCCCTCGTCCGCGTCGACCCCGGCCAATACCTCTGGGTCCACCGCCGCTGGAAAACCCGCCCCAAAGACGAACTCGTCCCCCCGGTCCCACCCACCGCCGCAGCCGCCGTCTAAACTCCCCCGTGACTCCACGCTCCCGACTCAAAGTCTGCCGCACCAAATCCTCCGCCGAAGCCGCGCTCGCCATCGCCCACGGCGCCGACGCCCTGGCACTTGTCGCCGAAATGCTCTCCGGCCCCGGCCCGATCCCAGACCCACTCAACGCCGAAATCTGCCGCGCAGTCCCACCCCCCATCGCCACCTTTCTCCTCTCCTCCTGCAACTAACCAGACGCCGTTGACGATCGCCTCCGATCCACCCGGTGCAACACCCTTCAACGCCGCGACGTCCCTTACAACCCCGCCCGCACCTACGCCCACCTCCGGCGAACCCGCCCCCACGTCAAACTCGTCCAAGTCTTCCAATTCCAAGACGAACTCTCCCTCGGGGAAGCCGCACTCGCCGCACCCCACGTAAAGGCCCTCCTCCTCGACTCCGGCCAAACCCGCTCCGGCCATCGCCGACTCGGCGGCACCGCCCGAACCCACGACTCGTCCCTCTCCGCAAGAATCGTCCAATCCTCCCCCGTCCCCGTCTTCCTCGCCGGCGGCTTGCACGACGACAACATTCAATCCGCCCTCCGCGCCGTCCACGCCGTCCGCCGTCGATCTCTGCAATGGAGTACGCTCAGCCGTTCATCTCGACTCATCCAAACTCACATCCTTCATCACCGCTATCCACCACCGCTAACCCGATCCCCCCCAATCCACCTCATGACCACGCCCCCACCCACCCCTGCCGAACTCCTCGCCCAAATCGCCGAACACGCCCGCCGCGTCGCCCAATCCGCCCGCGACGACGCCCGTTCCCTCGCCTCCAGACCCCCCATCGCCCAGCCCGCCTTATCGGACTCCGAAATCCAAAGTCTCTCCCAACTCGCCCAAAACCTCGCCCACACGGCCTCCGAAGTAATAAACCTCACTGCACCCCCCAGTTTGGGGGATACCCCTTAACCCTTCTCTTCACGACCAATCGCTTGAAGTACGATAGACTTATCACATGATCCCAGACGCCCAACAGGCCCAACCGCAAGCCACCCAACCCGACGCCATGACCTCCCGTGACGCCCCAGCCGCAGCGCCGATCCCCTCCGTGGTCGTCGCACGCGCCGGCCGCTACTACCGAAACGCCCGCTTTATCATGGTCACCCTCGTGATCGGCTTCGGCGCCTACTTCCTGTACGACGGCTTCATCGCCTACCCGAAAAAGAATGACGTCGAACGCGCCAAACCCGAAAACATCAACCAAGCCGGCGAGTTCATCGGCAAGCTCCCCTACTCCGAATGGGACATCTTCCTGCAGAAAGCGCTCGGCTTCGCCATGCCTCCCCTCGGCTTGGCCTATCTCGCCTTTTTCATGCGGCGCTCCCGCGGCGAATACCGAATGGAAAACCAGCAGATCGCCATCCCCGGCCATCCCCCTTTCCACATCGACGAAGTCACCAAACTCGACAAAAAACTCTGGGACCGCAAAGGCATCGCCGTCGTCTCCTACGAAACCGCCTCGGGCCAAAAAGGCGCAGCCACCCTCGACGACTTCATTTACGACCGCAAACCCACCGACCAAATCTACGACGCCATCGTCGCCAACCTCAAAGACCGCGCCGCCTCGACATAACGCCCCCGCCACAAACTGACAACAGCTTCAGGCCACAGTCCCAACCCGCTACCTGATACGGCAACAGCCCACCCCCATTGGGCCGCAGGTCTATCTCCACGAGTTGCAACCCGTGAGGCCCACGCCGCAGCGTCCCGCGCAACCCCCACCCCTCACATGCACAACCACCAAGGGGGGTTCAAGCATGCCCCCTCGGCAGAACCCATGCACCACCTCCCCACAAAATCCCATCCCGTGCCGCTCACCGACCACACCCTCGTACTCCGCCCCCCAGCCAACACCCGGCCCACCCCGTTCAGCCGATCGACCGCACAGGCAACCGCCGCTGAACCCCTCGCCCTTCGCGCCCGCCCCATCCCAATGGGGTGACCAAGGAGAAGGAAAATCACGCCCCCCCTTCCCACCAACCCCGTAAACGCCTCCTCCAATACCTACGGACTCATTTCGGCCCGGTCACGCATGTCCCTCCGCCGAATCTCTACGCCCTCCGTCCGAAGCCAGTCGGCAGGGGTGATCACTATCCGCTGCATCTTGAACGCCTAAGTTTTGAACATGTAAAGACTGGCTTCGTACGTCCGCTACTCGGCGATGGAGAGGTCGAACACCAAGACAGTGATGTTGTGGTTGTCGACCTCCTTGCGGACCTCCATAGGACCGCGCTGGTCGGTGTCGTCGAACAGGGTCAAGTGCGGCCTCTCGGCGTTGAGTTTCTTTCCCCAAGCTGATTCAAAAGACGCCGCGGCGAACGTGTGAACTCCTCGCCCGAGTCGATCGGCGTCAGCCGCCACTCCCGGTTCTCGTCAACGCACTGGCTGGACTAGACA
>JBBRUM010000523.1:0-2604 GCA_038247815.1 Tepidisphaerales bacterium
GCACCCACGTCGGTGAGGTCAATCTCGGCGTGTACGGCAACCGCGTGGCCCGCGCCCTGCCCCCGTGGAAGCTGGACCTGTCGCGCCTGCCTGAAGGATCGCCCAAGATCGTGACCGAGCGAAAGAAACGGTCGCTGGTGTATCAGAAGAAGTACAACATCGACTCCGGCCCGGTTAAGCTCTCGGATAGCGAAGAGCGCGATCTCTGCGCACCTGAACGACGCGTGTACCACATTCTCAACCTCTGCGGCTACGCGCGACTGCACCTGCGAATGACGGCTGCGGGAGAGACTTACCTCATCGAAGCCAACCCCAACCCCCAAATCGCCAAAGACGACAGACTTCGCCCGCTCAGCCGCCGCCGCCGGAATCGAGTACCCGGTGCTGCTCGACAAGCTGATCTCGCTGGGCGCTCTATCCGGGCCTGCAGGTATTGTGTAGCATCGTTTGCACTGTCTTCTTCAGATCGCTGTTTTTGGCGATTGATAACGACCTTCCACATCAACTTGGAGTTACGATGAGGCAATTGGCTATTGTGATTTCCGTCGCTGCACTGGCTAGCTCTGCGATGGCATCTGTGCCCCCCGAGTTGGGTCGATTCGAGGCAGCGCTTCGAGACAAGATGCCGTTCCGTGCCCAAGTCGTCGTCGCAACACCTGACGGCAAGTTCCTCTTCACTGGGCAAACCGCAACGATCGAAATCGGAATGCCCCGCACCCTTCACATTCAAACCTTTACCGACAAAAAGCCGGACCGATCGCTGCTGATGACCGCCGACCGAATCTATCTCACAGACCACGCCAAAAGTCTTTCCACCTTTTACGTCGCTCCCAGTTCCCCGGCGGGCGTCGATCCGGATGTCGGTCGTGGTACTCTGGGTTACTGGGCCGCCGTCGTCCTGCTCCAGCCGGCTGTGTTCAACACGCTCGACAATCTCACCGTCCAACACCTCACCGCCAACGACAACCAAAAAATCGTGCGGGTCTCCGGACAAGTACCGGAGCTCAACAATCTCAGCGCCACCCTCACCCTCGACCTCGACGCCGAAACTTATCTGCCCATCCGGTTCACCCGCAAAGACCTCGGCGCCCCGATCTCCCTCACTTTCACCGCTCTTGATAACTTCACAACATTACCGCAGGCCGGTGTCGCCGTGCCCCCGGGCGCAACACCCTCACCCGTGGAAGCGATTCCCGTACTCAAACCCGGCGACCCGGTTCCCGATTTCAAGTTGGTTTCCCTGGATGGCACCCGGTCCAACCTCGGCGATTTCCTCGGAAAGCCCATCCTCCTCACTGTCACCTCAACGTGGTGCCCCCCGTGCAGGATGTCCAAACCCACCTTCGCCCGGCTCGCTGCCACTTACCCAGAATCGCTCACGGTCATCCACCTCAATACCCAGGACGCATTGGACAACCTCCGCAAGTCCCGAGATGGCAAACCCCCAACCCCCGAGATTTTCACCCAAGACCTTCCCGGCGACCTCGCATATCACGCGCTTCGTCTAGACGGATTCCCCACCCACTTCCTCATCAACGCCAAAGGTAAAATCGTCTACTCGTCCAAAGGCTACGTACCAGGTTGGACCGAGGTCACCCTCCGCGCCGCATTGCAGGAGCTAATTGCACCCAAACCGCCGAGCTCGCTCCGCTAAGCCACGACCTCCGCCCCGAGATCCAGCCCGAGCTTCAACAAGTCTTCATACACTGTGTCGCCCTCGCTGTCCTTCCACGATTTGCGGCGTTTGACATCTTTGAGCGTCTGGGCTGCCCCCTCGACCAAGCCGATCTCCGCGTCGAACTCGGGAATGTCCCCTTCAGCCTTCTGGCTGTCGTATGCACCATGGTACTGGGTGATTTCCTTCAGCAGGCCGAACCGCTTTTCATCCCCACGAACGATCGCAGCAGCAGGAAGGAAAACGAGGCGAACCTGTTCGCCAAGAGCGCTGCCAACCTGACGGAAATACTCCCGCCACGTCACATGCTCCGCCCGCGTGAGGTTGTACGACTGCCCGTACGTCTTCTCGTTCCCCACCGCATACGCAAACCCCGCCCCCACATCGTCACGATGCGTCGCCACCCACAGCCCCAGCCCGTCCCCCGCGCACACCACCGGCTTGCCGTTGATGATCCGGTCCCACGCAACCGGGTCGAACTCGATGTTGTCGATCAGCGAGTTCCCCGGCCCGTACGTACAACTCGGCCTCATCACCGTCGCCTTGAACAGACCCCTCTCCCCAGCCGACAGCACCTCCCGCTCGCACGCCAACTTGTTCCGCCCATACTCGCTGATCGGTTCCTGCGGAAACTCCTCATCGACAAACACCTCCACCGGCACTTTCACGCCATACGTGCACACCGTCGAGCAAAAGATAAACTGCTCCGTCTTCCCCCCGAACGCCTCAATGGCTTGCTTACAGGTGTCCGGATCAAAGCAACACATGTCGATCACCGCGTCAAAGTGCTCCTCGGCAGCCCCATCGAGCACGGCTTTCTGATTCCGGTCCCCGGTGATGACCTTCACATCCCTCGCCCCGGCTGCCGTCGCCAGCGTGTTCTCCCGCTTGCCCCGGTTGAGCATCCACACCTCCGCCTTCCGCTGAAC
>JBBRUM010000524.1:0-2597 GCA_038247815.1 Tepidisphaerales bacterium
GAGCAGGTGGGACGAGACGACCACGGCGGCGCCGCCTTCCGCGAGTTCCTTCAGTGAGCTCTTCATGTTGCGAATGCCGCGAGGGTCGAGCCCGGTGAGCGGCTCGTCGAGCAGCAGCGCCCGCGGCTCGTGGAGGTGGGCGCAGGCGATGGCGACCTTTTGGCGCATGCCCCTGGAGAGCTCGGAGGACAGATTGTCCCGTTTTTCGTTGAGCTCCAGGCGGGTCAGGAGCACGTCCGCCCTGCCGCGCCAGTCGGCGACGCCATAGGCGGCGGCGGCGAATTCGAGGTGCTCGAGAACGGTGAGGGCTTCGAAGAGGTGCGGGTCGTCGGGGACGTAGGCGAGCAGGCGCTTGGCCTCGACGGGGCTTTGGCGGATGTCGAACCCGCCGACCGCGAGACGGCCTTGCGTCGGGGGGATGACGCCGCAGATGGCCTTCATCGTGGTCGTCTTGCCCGCACCATTGGGCCCGAGCAAGCCAAGGATCTGTCCCGGAAGCACATCGAAACTCAGCGCCGACACCGCGACATACTGGTCATACACCTTGGTGAACTCTGTAACTTGGATCATGCGAACCTTGAAGAGATAACCGCCCCGGCGAGAAACCCCAAGGCTAAAACAGAGCTCACCCGGAGCGGGCGAGACTCCGGAGCAACGACTCGGCGGTTGGCGGTTCTCACTACTTTCCTTCAGCGAGCAGCTTTTCGACGATCGGCTTGACGTACGCCGGGTTCAACCCGGTGGCCCGGAGGTTGCCCTTCTGGTCGATGACGGCGTAAGTCGGCCACCACTGCACGCTCCACCCCTTGACGGTGGCGTCATCGACGCGGGCGGTGGGATAGGTCATGCCGTGCTTCTCGGCTGTGGCCTTCATTTTCTCCTGGCCCCGTGAACCGCAAGCGCCGATGAGCACCGCGCCCTTGGCCTTGAATTCTTCGGCGAGTTTGTTGTTTTTCGGGATCGAAGCGATGCACGGCCCGCACCAGGTGGCCCAAAAGTCCAGGACGACGACTTTGCCTTTCATGTCTTCGGCGGTGACCTCACCGTTAAGCCACTCGGAGAAGCCGAGGGCGGGGGCGGGTTTGCCGAGGAGCTTTTCGTGCTCGGGCCATTGGGCGGCTTCGCCCCAATAACCTTCCTTGGCGAGTTGTTCGACGGTCTTGCCGTCGGTAACGATCGAGGTCTCCTTCGGACTCAAGACGGCTCCGAGTGAGAGCAGACCGGCCACCAGACCCAGCGCGATAATCGCTTTTGCACAAATCATGGGAGACTCCTTTGAGGTTAGGACTTGCAATCAAACCCCTCCCACCCGCGCCGGTCAACCCTGCGGCCGTCAACACGCTACCAGTGCTCACCGAGCACCTCGCCCACGCCGCGGTATCCGTACTTTTGGCAGAAAAGCGGGTACATCTGCCCGTCGGAGTCCTCCCGTTTGTCAGCCCAGCCGCCCTCGGCAAGCCAGATTTCCCTCTTCATCACCAGTTGCATGCAGTCGATCTGCCCGTACATCGGCGGGTTGCCGGTCATGATCAGCTTCTCGCCCGACCCCGAGGGCAACCGCAGCCAGCCCTGCATGAACCGCGCCAAATCGTGGTAGACGATCGGGAAGATGAGGATGTTGTCGGTGTCGCACGGCTGGCCGTTGAGGAGCAGTTGGGGGAGGCGCTTGGCTTGGGCGTCGAGGGTGGCGAGGCAGTGGGGGTGGAGGACGTTGTCGGCGTTGAAGAGCAGGATGTACTCGCCGGCGGCTTGGCGGATGCCCAGGTCGCGGAGGGAGTGTCCCCAATCGTTCTTCCGCTCGGCGGTTGCCCGGACCTCTGGCACGGCCCCGTTCACCACGGGCACCGCGCGGTGCAGCGGCCCGTCGTGGTAAATCTGTACCTCGACGTCGCCAAAGGTCTGCCCCAGCACCGAGCCCACACCCCGGCGGAAAATCTCGTCAGTGTGCACACCTTGGTAGTACACGACCACGACCGTAAACCTCGGCATTGCGCTTCTCCAATGACGGATCACCAAACTCAGGTCAGTTGTGCTCGCCAAGCACGACCGGAACCCCACGGTACCCGTACTTCTCCGCGACGGCTTGGTAGATCACGCCGTCGGACTCGTTTTGCTTGTCATACCACCCGCCGATCTCCAGCCAAATCCTCCGCGAAATCACCATCTGCAGGCAGTCGATGTTGTACCGCTCGGGCGGGTTGCCCGTGAGGATCACCGACGTCTTCACCCCCGGCGGGTGCTTGTACCACATGCGGAAATGTCGCTGGTAGCCGTTCTTGTGGATCCCGAACACCATCACCTCGGGCGTGTCGATGGCGCGGCCGTCCGGCTGGACGAGATGGGCCGGCCGGCGGGAGTAATACTCGAGGGTTTCGAGGGCGTTGGAATATAGAATGTTGTCGGCGTTGAAGTGCAGGATGTAGTCGCCGCGGGCTTCGCGTATGCCCATGTCGCGCAGCGTGTGCCCCCAGTCGTTGAACCGCTCAGCCGTCGCCCGGATCGGAAACGGCGAGGGCACGTCGGGGTCCGACAGCGGCCCGTCGTGGTACACGAGAACCTCGTAGTTCCGGAAGCTCTGGCGCTGGAGGCACTGCATC
>JBBRUM010000525.1:0-2596 GCA_038247815.1 Tepidisphaerales bacterium
ACGAGTTGAACTTTTTGCTGTCCGGTGAACAATTTTTTTTGAAGGATGGGTGAGAGATGCGTGTTTCGTTTTTGGTTTCTTTGGCGGCGATGGGTGTTTTGAGCTCGGCGGCTTTGGCCGGGCCGGTGCTGTTTGACATTCGTGTGCTGGGGTTAAGTGGGGCTGGCGTGAGCGGGCAGGGTCGCGCGATCAGCGATGACGGGCGAGTGGCGGGGATTGAGAATATTGCCGGCGGCTTTCAGCGGGGATCGGCGTGGAGTGCGGGTTCGCCGTCGACTGCGACAATTTCGGGGATTCCGTCGTACTTGCCGGCGGTGACATCGGTTGAGAATCACGGCGTCAACGGGAGTGGGACGGTGGTCGGAGTGGCCCGATACTCGGCCCCGCCGCCGGGATCGACGACGGGGAGTGCGGCGTACGACCGGGGCGTGGTGTTTACGGCGGCTGGCGGGCGGACCGTGATCGAGCCCTTTAACAGCTCGGGTGGGAGGCGCGCCTTCGCGCAGGCGGTGAATGACAGGAACCGCGTGGTGGGCAACGGTTCAAACGATGCGGTGTTGACGAACCAGAACCCTCGGCGCGCGTTCTGGTACGACGCGGATCCGACAGCGACGGGGTCGTCGGTTTACAAGCTGGACGGCGCGACCAACGGACTGCCGTTCCTGCCGGGTGGGAGCTGGTCGCTGGCCTATGGGATCAACGAGTCGCAGGCGATCGCGGGGTTTGCGCAGGCTCCGGACGACGGGGCGACTCCGGCGAACCGCAATCGGGCGGTGGTCTGGTCGGCGGGGACCGTGGACGCGGCGGGGAATCCGTACACGACGGTGACGCGGCTGGACGGGCGGAACAGCGCGAGCACGTCGAGTTTGGCGCGGGACATCAATGACGCGGGCCTGGTGACGGGTCGGATGGCGTTGTCGGCGACTTTCGGGGACGAAACGGGCTTTGTGCACCGCCCGGGGGACACGGCGCTGACGTCGTTGGGTCTGTTCGGAACGACCCGTACGGAGGCGTTGGACATCGGGGAGAACGGGTGGATCGTGGGATACGCCGGGGCGACCGAGGGCGACTCGTCGAACAACAGTCGGGCGTTGGTTTGGTTTCCGCAGGTGGGCGGAGTAGGCGGGTATCAGGCGTTTGAACTGCTGTCGCTGCTGGACTCGTCGGACCCGGCCAACGGCGGATGGACGAAGCTCTTGGAAGCCAGACAGGTTTCGGCGGACGGGACGATCGCTGGCTACGGGCGGTATGTCGCCACGCCAGGCGGTGTGGAGGTGACGCGTGGGTTCGTGCTGACGGTCGTGCCGGAGCCGGGAACATTGGCGTTGGTTGTTCCCGGGTTGGCATTGTTGTCGCGTCGGCGCAATGGGTGATCGTGGGCGTGGGGGCTTTGGGGTGTGTGCGACGGGGGAGACAGGTGGAAAAGGGGTCCTTCGGGTGTCGCCGGGTGTTCCGGGGAACTCGCGGACTTTTCGTGCAATTTTACTGCACTTGCAATGTTTAGGAGGCTTGGATGCGTGGGTTGAAAGTTTCTTCGATGGGTGTGATTTTGTCGGCGGTTGCCGGCGTGTTGGCGCTGGTGTCGACGGGTTCGATGGGTCAGGCGGCTGTGATTATCGCGACGGGTGCGAACAACGGTGATCCGTCGCACCAGTCGGGCAATTTTTACTACAGCATCAACACCGCGACGGGTGTTGCGACGCCGATCAGTCCGCCGCTGACCGGTGGTTCTCCGGCGGGTCTGGCGGGGACGCCGGACGGTCGTCTGTTGGGGTTCTCCGGCGGGCGGGTGGGGGAGGTTAATCCGTTCGCCGGGACGTTCACTCCGACGGGTGTGAATGGCGGGCTGACCATCACGGGGTTTGACGTGATCCACGACGGTCGGGGTTTTGGCGTGCCGGTGACCGGTTCGGACCGAAGGCTGCACCGAATCGATCTGACAACGAGCGCGGTGACGCCGGTGGGCCCGGCTGGGTCGGTGGGGCAGGCTCTGGACAGTTTCCTGGGCGTGAATACGGGGACGACCCAGCCGTTTGTCATCGGGCTGGGATCGGTCGCGCGGCGGCAGAACACCGGGACGGTCGCCATTCCAAACGTAGTGACGGTGAGCACGATGTACGGCGTTCACCTTCAGGGCGGGGCGAACCAACTGGTTGCGATCAACCCGGATTCGGGGTTTGCCAGTGTGGTGGGGTCGCTGAACAGCGTCGGACTCAGCGGCAATCCCGGGGCCGGGGCATACAGCGGGTTTGCAGCGATGACGGGGGTGGACGAGAACGGCGACGGGTTGTTCGACACGTTGTACGGAAACGTGAACTTCTTCGACCCCGACGGTTCTGGCCCACTAACGAGCCAGCGGCTGGGCGGGCTGGCACGGTACGACGTCGGGGCGGGCACGTGGACAATGGTGGGAACGAACCCGGGACTGATCTTCTTCGGTTTCGGGACGATCATTCCCGAGCCGGGATCGGTAGGTCTTCTGGCGCTCGCGGGCGTTTGGACGCTGCGGACGGCGCATGGCACCCAACTATCGCAACAGCGGACACTCTTTGCGTTACCAGTGCAATCAGATGGCGGCCAGTTACGGCCTGTCGCG
>JBBRUM010000526.1:0-2593 GCA_038247815.1 Tepidisphaerales bacterium
ATCGACTGAGGAATTTGATCGGTCAGCCGACGACGGGTCGGATTTACCGTAGATAGCGAATGCACTGGGATCGGTAGCGTGCTACGCTAGTGCGCGTTGGAGAGAAAGATTGTCTCGCCCGGCGACGGGCGACTTGTATCCCGGGGGTACCCGACCACCTCCGGGGTCTTTTTTGCGCTGCGGAGGGGATTGGCGGCCGTGTGTGTCCGCGGGGGAGAATGGGCGGGGGAATTGGTGGGCGAGGCGGCGGGTTGCCGATACGTCTGGTGTGACCGGATGGTGTGGTTGCGAGGACTTTAGGGTTAGGAATTGAGAATGAGAGCAGTTTCCAGACGGCTGACGGCGTTGGCGTGTGTGGTGTTTTTGGCGGCGGGTTCGGCGGGGTCGGCTGAGGGGTTGGCGCGGGTGCGCGGCGGGGACATGGGGGCGGACATTCGGGCGGTGCTGGCGGACAAGTCGCTGGCGAATGGGGTGGTGGGGGTGTCGGTGGCGAAGTTGTCGGAGAAGGGCGGCGGGGGTGGTGGGGGAAGTGGGGGTGAGCCGGAGTTTGTGTTTCGGGTGAATGGGGAGAGGGCGATGATTCCGGCGTCGAACATGAAGGTGTTGACGACGTCGGCTGCGTTGGCGACGCTCGGACCGGACTTTCGGTTTCGGACGCAGTTGTTGTACCGGGACGGGGACTTGTATCTGGTGGGAGATGGGGACCCGACGTTTGGGGATCCGGAGATTAGTCGGAGGCACGGGTGGAGCTTTGACACGGTGTTCAAGCAGTGGGTGGCGGAGTTGAAGAGGCAGGGGGTGACGAGCGTTCGGCACGTCTACATCGACGACTCGATTTTTGATTCGCAGTTTGTGCACCCGAGGTGGCCGACGGATCAGTTGCAGTACGGGTACTCGGCTGAGGTGGGCGGGCTGTCGTTTTACTTCAACACTGTGGATTTGTCGGTGAAGCCTGGGAAGGGCAGGGGCACGTCGGTGAGTTCCGAGCCGCCGACGTCTTACGTTAAGCTGATCAACGAGGTGAAGTTGGGGGAGAAGAACGGCGTGGGGGGAACGCGGGTGGGGACGACCAACGAGATCATCGTGCGCGGGGAGGTCAAACCTGGGAGCCAAGACGGGTTTGAGATGACGATCACGGACCCTGGGAAGTACGCCGGGACGGTGCTTTATGAGACGTTCAAGCGGGAGGGGATCGCGATGAGCGGGGGGGTGGGAAGGTACAACGTGATCCGGGCTGCGTTCGCCGCCCAGCCGGGGGCGTTCAGGGTGATGGGAGTGCTGGAGACGCCGATCGAGGTGGCGCTGGCGCGGTGTAACAAGAATTCGGCGAACCTGTACGCGGAGTCGCTGGCGAAGCGACTGGCAGCCAAGGCGACGGGTGGGCCGGGGAGTTGGGAGGGGTTTGCGGTTGTGCTGGGGAGCTGGCTGACGAAGATCGGGGTTCCGGCGGGGCAGTTTGAGGTGGACGACGGGTCGGGTTTGTCTCGGGGGAACCGGATTTCGCCGGACGGGATGGTGCGGGTGCTGGCGTACGACTTCGGGACGGCTTACCGGGAGAAGTTTATCGCGTCGATGTCGGTGGGCGGTGTGGATGGGACACTGAACAACCGGTTCGTGGGGGAGCTGAAGGGCCGGGTGTTCGCCAAGAGCGGGACGATTCGGGGGGTGTCGACGTTGTCTGGGTATTTGAAGGCGAAGTCGGGGCAGTGGTACGCGTTTTCGATTTTGCTCAATGACGTGTCGGGGGTGAGGGCGATCCATGAGCGGATCGTGCGTGCGGTGGACGAGAACTCAAGGTAAGCCTGGGCGAGTCGATGGGACATTGCGCTTGAACACGGGAGAGCGAACTGATGGCACGGATTTTGGTTGTCTATGTGTTGGTGGTTGTGGCGTTGGGATTGACGGGTTGCGGGGCGAAATGGGATCCGAAGGCGTTTAACGCCGGTGCGCCGGCTGGGACGGGGTTCGCGTATCGCGACTTGCCGGGGAGCGACCGGAAGTATGGGGTGTTCATTCCGCACGACTATGACGCGACGCGGGCGTATCCGGCGGTGGTGTTTTTGCACGGGTTGTTCGAGAACGGCAGCGACCCGAAGTCGTCGATGCTGGTGGGGCTGGGGCCGGTGGTTGCGGAGCGTAAGCTCGCGGCGGGATACATCATTGTTTTCCCTCAGGCGCGGTCGGACTGGCGGTCGAAGGACGAGTTGCTGCTGGCGAAGCGTGTGCTGGAGGACGTCAAGGCGAAGTACCGGGTGGACGGGCAGCGTGTGACGCTGACGGGGGTGAGCACGGGTGGGTACGGGGTGTGGGCGTTGGCGCAGATGTATCCGAACGAGTTTTCGGCGCTGGTCCCGATGGCTGCGTTCGACAAAATCGAGGCGATTCCGGTCGTTAAGCACATTCCGACGTGGATATGGCATAACAGTGGGGATGTGTTTGTGTCGGCGGGGAACGCGAAATCGATGTACAAGGGACTGAAGGCGGCGGGGGCGGATGTGCGAATGACGATGAACGATTCGCGTGCGCACAACGTTTGGGTTGCGGCGTATCGTGACCCGGCGTTTTGGCAGTGGGTGGGGGAGCAGAGGCGGGG
>JBBRUM010000527.1:0-2575 GCA_038247815.1 Tepidisphaerales bacterium
GGCGCGGAGGGACGTCACCATCCCGAGGGGGACGCCCTCGCCGAGCATGGCGGCGGCCGAGCGTTCGGCGTCGTCGAATCTGCCGACGCCGACGAGGGTGGTGACGTAAACCTGCAGGGCCCGGACGCGGTGCAGCGGGGAGCGCATCGGGCGAGAGAGGGCGTCGGTGAGGGCGTGGGTCAGCCAGTCGAAACGTTGCAGGCGGGCGGCGTCTTCCAAGGCGGAAACGCGGCGGTCTTCGTCTCGAAGCTCAGCCGATTGCTGGGCACTCCAGAAGATGGAGAACACCAACACGCCCAGTGGCACGAGGAGGGCCATCGCCCGCTGGATGGATCGGGCGGGTTCGACTTCGGTTCCGGTGAAGAGCAACCCGGCAAATATGGCGGACGAAACGACGATGAGCATCATCATCAGGGGGAACTTCGGACGAACGGTCGATGCCGGCAAGACAACCTCCGGCGGGGGAAGCGGCACGGCCGGGGGCGGAGGCGGCGTAGTTGCCAGCGGAGCAAAGGGTGGGGGGGTGTGGGACACTTCGGAGTGATACTAGGGGACGATCACCGTGGGCGGGTGGGGGGTTGGGGAGGTAGGGAGGTTTGGGCGGGAGTGGTGGAATCAAGCGCGGGCTGCCAAGTGGAGTTCCAGTACTGGCGGGCGAGGGCGTCGCGCTGGTTGCGAAGGGTGTCGAGGGCGTTGAGCTCCTCCATGCGGATTGGGCGGGGGGAAAGGGGGATTGCGATCTCAACAAGCTTGCCGCCACGGAGGATCTTAAACTCGACGACCGTTCCAGGGGGCTTACCGCGAACGGCGGAGGTGAACTCGTCGGTGCCGCGGAAGTCGCCCCGCCCGCCCACGGCGAGGATGACGTCGCCCTCCTGAAGGTACTGGTATCCGGCCACGCCGGGCACGCGGTTGGTGACGGCGATGCCTTGGATGGGGGCTTCGCCAGGGTTGGGGGGGTTGGTTGCGTGGGTGTCCGACCCGGCGGGGAGGGCGATCGGGTCGAGGTTGATCCCGAGGAAGCCGACGTTGGCGAGGGAGTCGTAGGGCTCGCCGGTGAGGTAGATGTGGGTGACGGCCGAGCGGAGGGGCTCGACGACCTCGGGGAGAAGGGGTGAGAGTGAGTGGGCGGCTTCGAGGAGGGGGGGGAGGTCGGGCCTGCGGAGGGCGAGGATGCGTTGGAGGGCTGTTTCGCGGGAGTCGAGGTCTTCGCCGCCGAGGCCTTCAATGATAGTTTTGGCTTCGGCGAAGGTGATGGAGGGTGGGGTGCTCGTGGAGGGGAGGGTGGAGGGGACCCCGACGGGACGGACATCGACCTCGACTTCGCGCATGAGTCCGCCGCCGCCGGGGATGGGGACGAGTTGGATGATGCGCGGTGGGAGGAGTGGCAGAAGGGGAATTGCGGGGGGTCGGGTGCGTTCGGCGGGGGGTTGAGGGGTCGACCGGGCGCGGGTTCGGTGGCGGCCGGCTGGACCGCCAAGAGGACCGTCAGGACCAGATTCCACGCGTAGTACACCGGTGGACAGTAGGCGGGTTATGACGCGACGAGGGCGATGAGCTTGGGCGCGTTGTGGTGGAGGAAAGCGGCTTTTCGCTGGACCATGCGGAGGAATGCGAGGCCTTCGAGTCGACCGAAGGTGCCGGTGGCGGCAATAGGGAGTACGGCTTCGGCGATGAGCGCTTCGATCATGAGGTGGGGCACGGCTTGGAGTTCGGCTTTGGAGAGAAGGTCGACGGTGTCGTATCCGCGGAGGAAGCGTTTGAAGCGGGTTTCGTCGGGGTGGTCGGGCCATCGGGCGACGTCTTCATCTCCTCCGAGGATGGAGAACTGGAGGGCGCCGTTGGCTGTGTCGATGACGCGCGGGAGGAGCCTAGCCGAGTCGTAGTCAATGACGGCGACGACGTGGTTGTCGCGGAAGAGCATGTTGCCCGGGTGCCAGTCGGCGTGGGCGATTTGGGGGGGCCAGGTGGGCAAGCCCAGGCGGTTGACGGCTTCGGCGGCGGCGCGGTACTGGGCGGTAAGGTCGGCGACAAGGGACTTGATGTCGCCGTCACCGGCCCCGCCGCCGAGGGCGCCGGGGATGAGTCGCAGGCCGGTATCGACGCTGCTGGCAGCGTGGTAGCTGCCGGTGGGCGCCTGCCAGGGGGACTCGAAGTCCCTAAGGAGCTTGTGGAACAGCCCGAGGACCCTGCCCGCGTCGACAGTAGACTCGACCGTTTGGGGGTAGTTCTGACCGGGGATGTATTCGAAGAGCTCGTACACCCCGCCGCGTAGCTGGAGCATCGAATTATTGTCCCGGTGCGTACCGATGAGGTGCGGCAGGGGGAATTGGCGGTGTGCGAGGTGGAGCTGGAGGGCGTGGCAAAAGGCGACCTTGTAGGGGTCGTCTTTGCCCTTGGCGCGGCGTTTAAGGAGGAAGCGGCCCTGCTCGGCTGACACGAGGAGTTTGGGCGCCTTGCGACTTCCGCGCGGGAACTCCTGGATGGATTCGATGGCCCCGATGTCGAAGTGTGAGAGGACGATGGCGAGTTCGTCGGTGGCGAAGGTGTCACGGCCCGCGCCGGCTCCGCCGCC
>JBBRUM010000528.1:0-2571 GCA_038247815.1 Tepidisphaerales bacterium
ATCGCCGCAAGATTCTCCAGAATCAGTGGCAAGGGGTCCTCCCCCATCCGATGCGAGTGATAAATGTCAAATAGCACCTTCACATGCCTTGACCCCACATCCCGCACCGTTGCAAAAGCATACCCAGCCGAGTCGCACTGATAGTTCGCATGTTCGTGCGAGTTCAGCAGCTCCAGCAGCAACGTCACCCCCTTGATCTCCGCCACCGGCGCCACCAATCGCAACGCCGCCACCAACTGTCGCCGACCCTGCTCGTCCCCTCGCTCCCCCCTCGAACCCCCAATCACACGCCTGTTCCCCGAAAACACAATCACCTGCGGAATACCATTCGCCGCAGCCAGCTCAATTTTCTCCAGCAACTGAGGAATCACCGCCTCACAGTGCTCCGCGTCGTTCATCCCCTCCGTCATCCCCGGCCCGGCGATGTTCAACAACCCCAGCCCAACCGACCGCGCCGCCGCCCAATCGCCCTCCTCCGCCATCTCCACCGCCGCATACCCCGCAGCCGCCAGTCGCGCAAACACCCCCTCCGCCTCCACACCCTTCCGCGACAAACACCACCACGCCGCCGACAACCTCAGCTCCGACATCGCCCGACCCTCCCATGAAACAATCTTACTTCACCACGCCCGCGATCTCGTCAATCACGAACACCCCATGCCCCAGCACACCCTTGCCGCTCCCCGCGTAAAGCGCCACCTCGATCACGTCCGCCGGCTTGAACACGGGCGACCCCGGCGCGTCCGCCAACTTGGTGTTGGGCGCGAGATCTGCAAACGGAATCGTCACCTCCCTCGGCGCGTCGTCGCCGGGGGCAAATTCCAGCGTCTTGCCCCATAGGTCGTGGATGTTCTTCCCCTCGGCGTCGGCGATGTTCATCTCCAACGTCAGGTGGTGCCCCGCCTTCCCCGGCGTGAACATGAACCGCACTGCGTCACACCCAGACAGATCCCACTTCACATGCGCCCGGCAAATCGCCGCGTAATGCTTCCCAGCCAGGTTCGACGTGTTAAACGCAAACCGCATGCTCCTCCCCTGCCCCACCAGCGGTTCGGCAAGCGTCTGCGCCACCGGCGCCCCGTGTGGCGAGTACCACGCCAGCGCAAGCTCGACGTTGGACGGATAAGTATCGAACCCCTCGATCGGCACCGGAGCCGTGTGTTTGGTTGCCATTGTCCACCCATGATACCGCAAACGCGCCCAGCCCGCTGACACAATCGCACGTGCCCGTATTGCCCTATTTACCCCCGACCTCGCTAAGTCGCACCACATTCGCCACCGGCGGCGGGCTTGGAAACCTGAACGACACGTCCCCCGGCAAATTGTTCCGCGACGCCTGCATGTTGCGAAGCGTCAGTCGAATCGTCGCCTTCGACTGCGGAAAGCTCATCACAATGTCCGTCGGCACGAGCGCCGGGTTCTTCGGCGACAGCGCGGCGTGCCTGCCCAACTCAGACCTCACCGCCACACGCCCGTCCGGCGAAAACAGCAGCACCCGCACGACCTTCAAACTCGCCCGGTCCACATGCACCTCGCGCCGAGTAACGAGGCTAAGTCCGTCCGGCGCCGACTGGATGAACGTCAGCACATACGCGTCAGCCGCCGAGTCGTAGCGCAGCACCGGCGTGGGATACTGCGTCAGGTCCGTGCCCCAATCGGCGATCCCCAGCACGTCGGCGACAAGGTCCGGCCGAGCGGGGATCGTCGCCTCGCCCGGCTTCGTTGCCGCAACCTCCGCACCCTGAGGCAACCAGTACATCGTGTCGATGTCCGCCAGCAACGTCAGCCAAGCCCGCTCCCGGTTCGCCCCCAAATCAAACACCTGCCCCATCACGTCTTTCGACCCCTGTAGTCGAACCTCCACCGGCGTCCCCGCCGCCGACCCAGCCGGCGGCTTACGCAACAGCAGCACCCCATCCCCATCAAACGACCTCGGCTTGTCGTTGCGGTCCAACACCGTCACCGCAAAGTCATGCCTCGCCCACAACGTCCTCAGCGGCGCCGCATTCTCCGCCAACCTCGCCACCAGAACAGACGTGGACATCAGCGCCCCACTATACACCGCCACCACCGGCGGCGGCGGCTTGGGCCTGCACGCCAGCGCCGGAATCAACACCAACAATAAGAAAACGCGTCGCATTCCCACACACTAAACCCACCCCCGTGAATTCCCAAACAAGGTCTCCGGCACTTTCCGAACGCATCTCCCTCACCAACCACAGCGTGAAGGTCTGCTCTCCTCGATATGTGTTGCATTACCCTCCCAATTCCAGGTTGCTTTCACGCTCAATCTTCCATTGCTCGACGAGATCAAACACCCCCGTTGCGCATCGCCCGCAGGTCCCGCGCACCACGGCCCCGTCATGCCACTTGGCGTCAACTCGCTTGTACTCCGACAGGTTCGTCTGCTCCAAGTCATAGGGGAGCGGATTGGCGAGCTGCACTTGGAGTTGTTGCTAGGCCGACTCACCGCTGGGCTGAGGATACAGCTCATCGAAACGCTCCAAAGCACGTGCGGTTGCGGGGGTACCTAAGCGCTCGACAAGGGCGGTAAAATCGAGGTGACCACGG
>JBBRUM010000529.1:0-2568 GCA_038247815.1 Tepidisphaerales bacterium
AGGGGCACTCGGGCACTTGGGCACTTGGGCACTTGGGCAATGATTTGATGGAGGGTGGATGGGGGGGGTTAGATTTGGAAGTCTAGGAGGGGGGGGTCGGAGGGTTTGGGGGTTCCGCGGGGGCGGCGTTCGCGGTATTTGAGGTTGGGGGCTTCCATGGAGACTTGGTTGTTGGGGGGGACAGACGTGGTGACGAAGACGTTGCCGCCGATGACCGAGCCCTTCCCGATGACGGTGTCGCCGCCAAGGATGGTCGCGCCGGCGTAAATGGTGACGTCGTCTTCGATGGTCGGGTGGCGTTTTCGGCCTCGGAATTGCTCGACGAGGCGGTCGGGGGAAAGTCCGCCGAGGGTGACACCTTGGTAGATGCGGACGCTAGCCCCGATTTCGCAGGTTTCGCCGATGACGATTCCCGTGCCGTGGTCGATGAAGAATCGTGGGCCGAGCTTGGCGCCGGGGTGGATGTCGATACCGGTTTGGGAGTGTGCCCATTCGGTCATGATCCGGGGAAGCATGGGCACGCCGCGGACGTAGAGCTCGTGGGCGTAGCGTTGGACGGTGATGGCGAGGAGGCCGGGGTAACAAAGGACGGTTTCGTCGGTGTTTTGGGCGGCGGGGTCGGCGTCGAAGGCGGCTTGGACGTCGCCGGCGAGGAGGGCGCGGACGGCGGGGATGCGGTCGAGGAATTCGGAGAGGATGCGGGCCGACTCGCGGTCGCAGAGTTCGCATTCTTGCGAGAAGTCTTCGGCTCCGAGGTACTTGCGGTAGCGGAGGCAGTAGCGGACCTGTTCGTAGAGCGTGTCCGAGAGGTCGACGAGGATTTGGCCGACGTGGTAACGGATGTTTTCGGTGGTGAGGCTCTGCGCCCCGTGGAAGCCGGGGAAGGAGATCTGGCGGAGGAGGTCGATGGCGGCCACGATGGCGTCGCGCGATGGGAGGAAGACGCGGTTGAGGTGGGCGAGGCCGGGGACGGAGTCGACCGACTTGGTGACGGCTTCGACGACGGCGGGGAGGCGGGCGTTGACTTCTTTGCGGGGCATACTTAATGGGATCGTACTGTTGATTCGGGTTGGGAGCGACCCCCCTACCCCCCCGCACCGCCATCGGAGTGGGAAGGGATCGAGGCGACTTGCGAAGCGCGGTGGGGACGGAATAATCGCGGGCGGCTGGATCGGGTTCGACGGCGATGGAAACGGAGTGGAACGCATGGATGCACTGATGATCGGAGTTTCGGGAATGCGGGGGACGATCGGCGGGCCGGGGGGGACGCTGACGCCGGCGGTGGTGATGCGGATGGCGTCGGCGCTGGCGGTGCACCTTAAACGGACGGGCAAACCGAAGGATGGGAAGGCGTTTAAGGTGGTGTTCGGGCGGGACGGGAGGCCATCCGGCGGGTTCGTGCGGGACGCGGCTGTGGCGGCGCTTGTGGCGCACGGGGTGGCGGTGGTGGATTGCGACATTGTGACGACGCCGTCGGTGGCGTACATGGTGAAGATTCTCAACGCGGACGCGGGGGTGATCGCGACGGCGAGCCACAACCCGATTCAGTGGAACGGGCTTAAGTTTTTGCGGGGAGACGCCATCGCCCCGCCTCCGGAGGACGCGCTGGCGATCAAGGCGCTGTACGACGCGTCGGCGACGGAGCATGTGAAGGTCGAAGCGCTTCAGCCGGTGGAGAAGAACGGGGCGGTGCACGGGATGCACGTGGGGCGGGTGCTCGAGCTGGTGGACGTGCTGGGGATTACGAGCAAGCGGTACAAGGTGGTGCTGGATTCGGTGTGCGGGGCGGGAAGCGTGCCGACGAGCATGCTGCTGCACAGGCTTGGGTGTCAGCTCGTGCACCTGCACGGGACGCCGACGGGGCTTTTTCCACACATGCCCGAGCCGACGGCAGAGAACTTGACGGAGCTTGCCGGCGAGGTGCGGCGGCAGAAGGCGCACATCGGATTCGCACAGGACCCGGACGCGGACCGGCTGGCGATTGTGGACGAGCATGGGACGTACATCGGGGAGGAGTACACGCTGGCGTTGTGCGTGCGGCAGGTGTTGTCGAAGAAGGCGGGGGGCGTGGCGGCTGCGAATTTGAGCACGAGCAGGATGGTGGACGACATCGCGGCGAAGTACGGCGGGCGGGTGGTGCGGACGCCGGTGGGGGAAGCCAACGTCGTTCAGGGGATGCTGGCGAACGGGGCTGTGATCGGGGGCGAGGGGAACGGCGGCGTGATCGATCCGCGCGTCGTGCCGGGGCGGGACTCGATCGGGTCGATCGGGCTGGTGCTGCAACTGATGGCGAGCACGGGAAAGACGGTTTCGGAGCTGGTTGCTGAGATTCCGCGGTACACGATTTTGAAGACAAAGTTTGAGTGCCGGCGGGAAGACGCGGAAAAGGCGGTGGAGGCGGTCAAACGCGCGTTCTCGACCGAGCGGGTGGACACGCAGGACGGCGTGCGAATCGACTGGGCGGACTCGTGGGTGCACGCGCGGGCGAGCAACACCGAGCCGATCATGCGGATCATCGCGGAGGCGCCAACCAGGGCCGGGGCGGAGGCGCGGGTGGCGAGCGTGCGG
>JBBRUM010000530.1:0-2568 GCA_038247815.1 Tepidisphaerales bacterium
ATCGACCGGTCTGCGAATTTCCCCGGACCAACTTCCGCCGATCAAACTACCTGTCTTACCGAGGACGCCCGAATCCCCACCTGACCTTTCATTTGAAACCCAGCACGGTCCGACAATAAATTGAAGGTGTAATGGTATGTTTTTGCTGCCGTGGCTGTGGTTGGTAACTTGGGTTGGCCGGGTTCCGCAGGGCTGTTATTTTCTCCGGCGGGTCAACATCGGGACGGCAGCAAGAATCAGTCCAAGGGAGGTCGGTTCGGGGATGGCGGCGATTCGGCCACCACCGCCGAGCAGTGCGGCGACGAAACCATTGATGTCAGAATCAAGCACTTCGCTGTCGCCGTTGAAGTCACCGATGAAGGTGAAATCGGCTTCGGTGCGGTTCGGGAACTGGGCCATCAGCGAGGTGAAGTCGCCGGTGAGTGCGCTGACGAAGCCGGTGATGTCGCTGTCCAGCACTTCGCCGTCGAAGTTGAAGTCGCCCTTAAGGAAGGCGGGGGTGGTCGATGTGCTGAGGACGAGGTCGTCGATGGCCAGACCGTCGTCCTGGCCGCTGAGGTCCACGGCGGTCCAGCGGATGGCGATGTATCCACCGGGGGCCCAGTTGAGGTTGGTGAGGGCCGAGCTTAGTGATCGGCGGTTCTCGGGGGCATTGCCGTTGAGCGCGACTTCGAGCAGGCCGGCGCCCTCTTGGAGATTCGGGGAAAAGAAGGTGAGGGCGTCGACGGTTGTGAAGCTGGGGGGGTTGGAGGGGGGGTTGGTGACATCTGGATTTGCGGCGAGGAGATCGTCGATGACGACAAAGCTGGGATCGGACGTGAAGACCGAATACGTGAACCGTAGACGGTTGGGGAGGGGATTTGCGGAGGCGAGGATGTTGCCGCGGCGCCATTGTTCGCCTGTGAAGGCGACGTTGAGGGAGGGGATGGCGGCTGCGGTGGTGTTTTGCAGGATGAGCCCGAAGGTGTTGACTTGGTTGGAGGTCGACTGGGCCCCGAGTGCGCGGTCGGTGGAACCTGTCGCTCCGTGGCTGAGTACTCCGCGACCATTGGCGCCCCCGAGGGACCCATTGTGAGCCTTAAACTCGGTGAAAGCTCCACCGGATATACTTCCACCGGGGTTGGCACCGAACCAGCCGGTGAACCCGGTGACTTGGAAGCTGACGTCGAGGTCGTGGGGGCCGCGGCCGACTTGCGCGCTGATCTGGGCGGGTGAGCCGACCTGGGGGGATGTGAGGTTGTCGAAGTTTTGGTTGAGGGACCCGGAGAACCCGAGGGGTTCGGCGAGGGCGGGTGTGGCGACGGCGAGGACGGCGGCTGCGATGACGAGGTTGCGCATGATTCTCCAGCTCCAAATAACACTGACCCTGGACGTCAGTCACGCGACTGCTTCCCGGGCGGTTATTGATTGGGGAGCACGCGACTTCTTGCGCGAAGACTTCGTGTGACTCGCGTTAAGGTTTGGTGTGGAAGAGAGGGGTTGTTGGGGGGCTTACATGGCGGCTTCGTGCGCCTGAATTATATCGAATACTTGCTGGGCGGAGGTTGCGGCGGCGAGGGCGATTCGAACTTTGTCGATGATCATGAGTCGTGAGATTCGGGCGAGGGCGGTGATGTGGGGTCCGGTTTGGTCTGGGGGTGAGGTGAGTAGCCAGATGAGGTTGACGGGTCGTCCGTCGATGGCTTGGAAGTCGATGGGGGTTGCGGCTTTGCCGACGGCCATGATGAGTTTGGGTGTTCCGGCGCATTTGCCGTGTGGGATTGCGACGCCGTTGCCGATGCCTGTGGTTCGGGTTGCTTCGCGTTCGAGGACGGCTGCGAGGACTTTGTTTGCGTCGGTTATTTCGCCGTTTTCTGCGAGGAGGTTGACGAGTTCCTCGATGGCAGCGGGTTTGGTGGTGGCGACGAGGGGTACTCGGATGTTGGCGACTTTGATTATCTCGGTAAGCTTCATGGAGTGCTGACTCCGGGTGGCGGGAGTGTGTGGGGAGACGGGGTGAAGGGGAGGTACCGAGAGTGAGAGTTGCGGCAAACACGTCCGCGTTGGGGAGGAAGGTACCCCGCGCAGGGAGGGTAGGCAATGCGGGCGTGCAACTCGCGCGGTTTGAGAACGGTTGCCCGGTTGAGGAAAGTTGTGGAAAAGTCGCCCGGAGGGCGTGGATCACGCTGGGACGTACAAGCCAAGGGGTGGCGAGGGGGCGAGGTTGGGGAACAGTGGTGTGCTGTCGGCTAGGTTGAATCGGGCGGTGAGGACATCGGCGAAGACCGAGCGGAAGTCGGTGGTGACGGCGAGGTCGGCGCGGGAGTCGAGTTGGTGGGTGGCGAGGCCGGGCCATTTTCCAAGAATTTGCCCGCCGCGGACGCCGCCGCCGAGGACCATCATGACGCCACCGTGGCCGTGGTCGGTGCCGTTGGAGAGGTTGGCTTTGAGGCGGCGGCCGAATTCGGTTTGGACGACGATGTTGAGTTTCGAGCGGTGTGCGGAGAGGTCGTTGTAAAAGGCGTGTAGGGCGGTGGAGAGCTGTTTGACGAGGATGGGGAAGTAGTAGGTTTGGGAGAGGTGGGTGTC
>JBBRUM010000531.1:0-2565 GCA_038247815.1 Tepidisphaerales bacterium
CGGGCAGGTCGCCGAGTGCGTATCGGAACGGGTAGGGATCTTTGCCCGTGAAAGACACGGAGCAAACAGCACTGGAGAAAAGTAAACAAGCGGCGTTCGACGCTGGATGGATAGTTCCCTTGGATATGGCGTGACGCCGCCCCATGTAGGCTGGGCTGGCTCTACACCCCGACCCGAATCACCGCGTAATCGTGCTCTTCATCGGGGAGGAGCTTACCGGGGTTCCACTTTCGGGCGGGGTCGAAGGCGCGTTTGACGGCGTTGAACGTGGAGAGGGTGGGGGCGTCGAAGAGGCGGGCCATCAAGCCGACTTTTTCGACGCCGACACCGTGCTCGCCGGTGATGGTGCCTCCGGCGGCGATGGCGCCTTCGAGGACTTCGGCGCAGGCGGACATGGCGCGGGCGACCTCGGCTGGGTTGGTGTCGTCGTAGAGGAAGATGGGGTGCACGTTTCCGTCACCGGCGTGGAAGACGTTGGAGATGGTCAGGCCGTACTTCTCGCCGACGGCGATGATCATTTCCAGCACGTCGCCGAGCTTTGATCGGGGCACGCAGGCGTCTTGAGTGCAGTAGGAGTGGGAGAGTTTGCCGATAGCGCCGAAGGCGCTTTTGCGGGCTTTCCAGAGCTTGGCGCGTTCATCAAGGCTGTGTGCTTCGCGGATCTCAGTAGCGCCGGAGGCGGAGAGGAATTCGCGGACGACGGCGAGCTCGCCACCGAGCAGGGCGTCTTCGCCGTCGAGCTCGACGACGAGCATGGCGCGGGTGCCCTCGGGGATGCCGAAGTGGTAGGCGTTTTCGATGACGCGGACCATGGTTCCGTCGAGCATCTCCATGGCGGCTGGCAGTATTCCAGCGGCGATGACGCTGGAGACGGCTTGGCAGGCGGCGCGGGTGGTGTCGAAGAGGGCCAGGAGGGTGCGCCAGCCTTCGCGTTTGACGGACAGCTTCACCCAGAGCTCGGTGATAATGCCCAGGGTGCCTTCGCTGCCGCAGAGCAAGCCGGTGAGATCGAAGGGGCCTTGATGGGTTGCGCCGTCGCGCCCGCCTGTGGTGAGGATTTCGCCGTTGGGGAGGACGAGTCGCAAGCCATAGACATGGTTTGATGTGACGAAGTCTTTGAGGGTGTGGACGCCGCCGGCGTTGGTGGCTGCATTACCGCCGATGGTGGAGGCGCGGGCGCTGCTGGGGTCGGGGGCGAAGTGGAGGGGGCCGGTCCCGTCCGCGGGGGCGGCGGACTGTGCGGCGGCGACGGCGTCGTTGAGGACGCCGTTGAGCACACCGGCTTGGACGTGGGCGAAGCGGGACTTGGTGTTGATGTCGAATATCTCGGTCATTCGTGAGGTGGAGAGCAGGACGACCGGGCCGGGAGTGCGGTGGTCGGGCGTGGTTCGGTGACCCCACGGCGCAGCGCCGCCAGCCAGGCCGGTGCCGGAACCTCGTGTCACAATCGTTGCATTCAAGCCGTTGAGTGCCCGGACGACGCGGGCCATTTCGTCGGTGCTGGTTGGGAAAACGATGGCGTCGGGTGTTCCCCGGGCGAGGGTGAATGCGTCGGAGTCGTAAACACCCGTGCCGGTCCTGCCGATCACCACCCTGCCGGGACCGACGATCGGGCCTAACGTAATCTGAATCTGTTTCGCGTCCACCGACTCATTGTCAACTAGCGCGCCATCGCGCACAATGCTCCCCCCGAACGAAAACACAAGAAAGGATCGTGAACGATGTCCGAGGAAACTCCCGCAGCCGGTAACCAGCAAGTCCAAGTCCTTCTCGACGAGAAAGACCTCAAGATCACCTACGCCAACGCGTACCGGATCCACACCGCCATTGAAGAAGTGGTCGTCGACCTTGGCTTTAACATGCCCAACCCGAACACCCAGCCCGGCCAACCGCAGGCGCTGCTGTTCAAGGTCACCGACCGCGTGATCATGTCGTACCCCAACGCGAAGCGCCTGGCGATGTCGCTCGGCCAGCTTGTTAAGCGGTACGAACAGCAGTTCGGCGAACTGCCCATGGTCCCCCCGGGCGCCCGTCAAGCCCAGCAGTAAAGCAACGGGGCCGATAAGCACTTGAAAACAAGGTCCGGCTTCCCGATGTGGGGGGCCGGATTTTTCGTTGAGTGCGCCGTTCAGGGCGTCCCTTCCCATCACACCGGAGGTCCATTACAATCGTTCTTCGATGCCCCAGCCCACTCCGACCTCACGCAGTACACACCTTCTCGTTGCCCTTTGGGCCAATGCGGCGGTGTTTGCGGTCATTGCGTTTGCGTTACTGACTCGGCCGGGGGTGCCGTCGTTCTTGCCGGTGGCGGCTGCGCAGAATCAGCCGCCGATTGCGGGGGGTGCAGGTGTGTTTATCATGCCGGCGCAGTTTTCGGCGAACACATGGGGGGTATATCTTCTGGATGTCGACTCGCAGACGCTGGCTGCGTATCAGTTTTTGCCGTCGCCACGGTCGTTGCAGTTGGTGGCGGCGCGGACGTACCGGTTCGACCGGGGGCTGCAAAATTTCAATACGGCTGCTCCGTCGCCCCGGGAGGTCGAGGAATTGCTGAAGATGGAAGAC
>JBBRUM010000532.1:0-2563 GCA_038247815.1 Tepidisphaerales bacterium
CGATCAGATCGTGCTGGGCGTGTCGGGCGGTAAGATTGCCGACTCGGCGCACGCGGGCGTTCTGTGCGCGCTGTTCGGGCTGACGTACATGGTGCTGCGTGTGGTGTTCGACGCGCTGGTTCCGGGGAACGTGAATTTCGGGGTTTGGCCGGACCGCATTGGCGGTGGGGTGATGGGGCTGATTGCGGGTTTGTTTACGGGGGGCATTGTGGCGATCGCGGCGCAGGCGCTGCCGTTCGGCCCGTCGATCGGCGGATTCGCCAGACTGGAAACGGTCGACCACCCGTCCAACCTCTCCGCCGTGCCGGATTGGGCCAGATACGGCCGCAACGAGGACATCACGGCAAAGTTGATCAACTACGACCAGCTCAAGGGAGGCGTCTTGGATGTGCGTCGCACCTCGGGATTGCTCCTCCCGGCGGATAGTTTCGCGCTCGGGTTTATCGGGTCGGTGTCGGCGGGGTCTCTGGCTGGGGATACGAAGTGGTCGGAGATCAATCCGGACTATCTGAACCAGCTTTTCGCCCAGCGTTTGGGGTTGCAGCCGGGGGCCAAGCACACCGCGTTTCCCGTCAACGGGCAGGATCAGTTGGAAGTAGCGGGGGTGTATCGGCTGGATGCGTCGGGTGTGAGTCAGATTGATGGAGACCTGCAGGAGTTTCGCCCGACGTCGGCCGAGCCGATCTTTCAGTCGACGCTGACCCCCGGGGAAGGGCAGTCCCTGATCATTGTCCGCGCGATCCTCAAGAATGACGCGTCGGAAACCGACAACAAGGTGCGGTTGTCACTGTCGAGCTTTCGCTTGGTGTCGGGTGGCAAGAACTTCTACCCGGTTGCGGTGATGAACGGCACGGACCAAGCCGTTTTTCAGCGTGCCGACGACTTCCTGATCGTTGACGGGGGCAGGGGAGTTGATTTGGTGTTCTCGGTGGACACGGAAGCGCTCGTTGGGAAGGATGCGGATGCGGCAGCGGCTGACGCGAAGTTGGCGGCGGGGATGTTCATTGAGTTTAAGAGGTTGTCGCGGGTGAAGGTGGGGGGTAGCGAACTCAAGGCTGCGGGCGACTTCGAGACGGATCCGCGAACTGAGGGATCGATTCTGCGGCGGAAGGGTTGGCCGGCGGCTGCGAAATAGTGGTGTGGTACGTAGCCGACGGACGTGTGGACAAGGCGGGCGAAGGCATGCGAAAAATTGTGTCGGTTGTAGTTTTGGTGGTTGCGACGGCCCAGTTCTCGTGCGGACCGTCGAAGAAGCGGCCGACGGAAATCGACGTGTCGGGTGTGCCCCAGCCGATTCTTGAATCGTTTCGGCGAGACCAGCCCAACTCGATTGTCCGGGGTGTCGGCCAGCGGGATGATGGCTACCGGATCGACTACTTCAGCCCCCTGCGGGACAAGGAGTGGTCGTTGTACAACGCGGCCGGCGACAAGATTAAGAGTTCCTATTAGGCGATGATTAAACAGATGGGTGGACCAATGAAGGCGCTGATTTTTCAGGGTGGTTGGGATGGGCACCAGCCGAGGGAAGTGTCGGAGCTGTTCGCGCGGGTGCTCAAGGAAGACGGGTTTGACGTGACCGTTGCGGACAATCTCGATGTGCTTAAGGACGGGGAAGCCCTCAAGAAGCTCAGCCTGATCGTGCCGGTGTGGACGATGGGGAAGATTGACGGGGGGTATGTGAACAACGTGTCGGCTGCGGTGGCGTCGGGGGTGGGGATTGCTGGGTGCCACGGGGGGATGTGCGACTCGTTCCGGGAGCAGACGGAGTGGCTGTTCATGACGGGCGGGCAGTTCGTGGGGCACCCCGGTAATGACGGCACGCCGCATACGGTGCACATGGGGCCGGTGAGGCACGCGATCACGGACGGTATCCGGGAGTTCGAGGTGAAAACAGAGCAGTATTACATGCTCGTGGACCCGGCGAACGCGGTGCTGGCGTACTCGCGGTTTCCCAACGCACCGGGCAATTACGACGGCAACGGCCCGGTGAACATGCCGACGATCTGGACGCGGTCATGGGGCAAGGGGCGGGTGTTCTACTCGTCACTGGGACACCAGGCGAACGTGGTGCAAGCCGAGCCGCACCTGACGATCATGCGGAGGGGATTTAAGTGGGCGGCGACGGGGGCGGTTTAGGGGGGGCAACACGGAGACACAGAGACACTGGGGAAGAGCGTAGAAATGCGCACTAACCGCGGATGAACGCAGATAAACAGAGATGAAATGCTATTAAAATTGTAATTGCAGTGAATGCGTAGGGTTTAGCCTTCGTGCGTGGGCGCCGCTCGTCTCCCCGTCATTATCCGTGTTTTACTGAGTTCATCTGCGGATAAAACGTATTTCTCCGTTGTTCCTCCGTTGCTCCGCCACTCAATGGTGAAGGCGGTTTGACTATCGGGCGGGCGTAAAGACAATCATGGGCGCGCATGATTATTACGATTGATGGACCGGCGGGGACGGGGAAATCGACGGTGTCGCGCCGGGTGGCGGCGGAGCTTGGCTTTGGGTTTTTGGACACGGGGGCGATGTATCGGGCGATTGGGCTGGAGGCGGTGCGGCGGGA
>JBBRUM010000533.1:0-2552 GCA_038247815.1 Tepidisphaerales bacterium
CAGCACCGCGACGTACACCGGCCCCCACTCCAGCCACAACGCCCACGCGGGCAGCGTCCACCCCTGCCCGAGTCGCCCGAGCAGGTAGCTCAGCCCCACCGTCGCCCCCGCCACCAGCCCCGCCGTGCCGCCGCTACCGGCGGGCACCAGCGCCGCCAGTGGCAGCACCCACAACATGTACCACGGATAAACCACCGGCGACGTCAACAGCAGCAGCCCCTGCAGGACGTACGCCGCCACAACCGGGCCGGCCCGATATCGCCACAGCAGCCAGCCCGCCAACACCATAGACAACGCCCCGGAGAGTCTGCCGACGTCCTTCAGTCGGTCGATCGTGTGCGGGTCGTCGCCCAGCCACGCCAGCGACTTGAGAAACTCGAAGAGCGACCCGTTGGCTTCCCAACTGGTGGCGTAAAGGCCAGAGGTGGCGAGGAATCCGGCCCATCCGCCTTGGTAGGTGAGGGCCGCCGCCTGCGGGATCGCGGCGAGTGCGAACCCGGCGAGGGTTGCCAGCGGCGCGCGGCGCGCGAGAAACGGAAGCGCGAGGATGACGTGGGGCTTGACCCCGCAGGCGAGGCCCAGCGCCAGACCCGCAAGAACGTCGCGACCGCGTGTCCAGAGCAGCAGCGCCGCGAGCATGAGACACACGCCGAAGATGTCGACGTGCGGCGTGCCGGCCGTCTCGATGATCCACACCGGCCCGAGCACAACCGGCGCCGCCCACCACGCCGAACGCCCCCGCTCCCGAAGCAGTCGCAGCAGCAGCCACGCCCCCACCACCGCCGCAATCGCCGCGGCAAAACGCAACAGAGCAAGCCCCCCGGAAGTCGTCAGCACGAACACCGCCTGCGCCACCGGCGGATACAGCGACGGTAGGTCGGGGTGATTCACCCCCCTCGCCCGAGCCAAGTCTTCTCCGAGGTGCTCAGCCGGGCTGAATCGGTATGGCGACACGCCGCTCAGCCACATTCGACCCTCGGCGAGGTACCGGTTGTGATCGGTGGCGAGAAACGGTTCGACCAGAATGAGCGCCGCGCACAACAGCGCCGCCGTCAGCAGAAGCAGCGTCCGCTCGGAGTTCTCCCGCGGCAGCACGATCGCGTCGGCTGGGGTCGTTCGCAGCAGTGCGACGATACCCAAACCCATCGCTCCCACCGAGACCCACCCGACGACCAGCACCGCCGTCGATCCGAGTCCCTCGCCCGGCGACAGCACCGTCAGCCACACGGCCCACATGCCCAGCCACGCCGCCACCACCCACTTCCAAAGCTTAAACCTCGCCGCTGGCGTCATGTCGAAAACACTCCCCATCACCGTACGCCGTCTTGCCGGGGCACGGTGCGCCGCGCCTGTCCTCCCCACGACAAGACCTCGATCCGCCAGCCGATCAGTGTAACGGAATGGCGACGGGATTGAGGTTCCCACCGGGCAAGCGACGCTTACCGCCTTGCTCGATGAATGCCAGTTCGACCTTCTCCCCGTCTCGGAGCACGACGAGCTTATGCTGGCGGGCTCCGGTTTCCAGGAGTTGTGCCTTGAGCATCTCAACGTCCGTGTCGCGGATGGAAAACGGGCCAACCTCGATCACCTTGTCGCCCACCTTCAGCGCGTACATCTTGGCCAGCGGTCCTTCGGGGTCGAGCTCCGTGATTTCCAGCGCGGTGACCTTGCCGTTGGCTTCGACCTCGCTGACCTTGAACGATTCTTTCATACCGACCCCGGCGACGCGCTCGGCGGTCTCCCGGGCGGGTTTGGAGGCGGTGATGACGGTCGTGGCGCTCTCGGCTTGCAGGTACAGCAGCAGTGCCACGCCCATCAGAAGTACGATGAGTCCGAATCCGTATTTCATGGAGGGTAGTGTACCAGTTCACGCCCGCAAGTGTTCCCCAAGTCGTCGCCGCACGTCCTGGAGCACCGGCCCCCAGTCGCCGTACGTCCGCTGGCGGAAGAGGCGCAGCGTGGGGTACCAAGCCGTGCGCTCCCCCGTCGCCCCGTATGGCCAGTGCGGCGCGGGGTGGTGCAACAGCACCCACGCCGGCAACCCCATCGCCCCGGCTAGGTGCGCCACCGAGGTGTCGGTGGTCACCACCAAATCGACCCCAGCCAGCAGCGCCGCCGTATCGGCAAAGTTCTCCAGTTCCGGCGTGGGGTCGAGCTCGATGAGCCCCTTTGGTGGACCCTGTCCCGGTGGGGGCACCTTTTGAGCAGAGACGAAGCAGACCCCATCAAGCTTGAGGGTACCAAGGAGTGAAGTCGGGACCGACCTTCGACGGTTCACCGGCTGGTCGGGGTTGCCCGACCAGCAGAGCGCGACGGTTGTGCGCCCTGCCGCCGTGGCGCTGATCGCGGTCCGCAGCTCCGCAGTCCGCGCTGGTCCCGCCGCGATGTACGGACCCGTCCACCCCGCGGACCCGCCCGTTAGCCCAAGTCGAAGTGGGAGGTCCATCATCGGTACCGTTACGTCATGCCCGCACGGTCCGTCGAACACCCCCGATACCCCCTCCACGGTTCGCAGCAGCCCAACGAGGGGTTTGCCGCACGCCACCAATACC
>JBBRUM010000534.1:0-2551 GCA_038247815.1 Tepidisphaerales bacterium
AACCCGATGGCGATCGACGACGGGTTCAAGTGCCTGCGGATGGGCGGCACCGCCGCGCTGCTGGGCATCCCGTCGCGGCCGATCAGCTTCGACCTCACCAACCACGTAATCTTCAAGGGCGCAACAGTGCTTGGGATCAACGGGCGCAAGATGTTCGAGACGTGGTACCAGATGGAAGAGCTGCTGCTCTCGGGCCGCCTCGAACTCGACGAGATCATCACCCACCAGTTGCCTATGGCGGAGTTCCGCAAAGGCTTCGAGCTGATGCAGAGCGGGGAAGGGATCAAGATCGTGCTGGAGATTGGCGCGCCGTAGCGGCATCCCTGACACCCGCCTCGCCTACACCCCAAACGTCGTCCCCACCGCCCGGGCCGCCGCGAGCAGCGGATGCTCCGCCGATCCCTCGCCCCCCATGCGCACCAGCCGCTGCTTCCCCGCGGGGATCGTGATGTCGATATCCGTCAGCCCGCTGTCGGCGATCCCCTGCATCGCCACCATCCGCGACCGCGCGCCGCCCTTGAGCAGCGTCATCGCGTGGTGCCCGAACCGCGTGCCCAAAATCCGGTCAGCCGCCACCGGCGTTCCGCCGCGCTGCACATGCCCCAGCACACAGAACCGCGACTCGATCCCCGTCAGATCCTCCAGCCGGTCCGCCACCACCTTCCCGACCCCGCCCAGCCGGATCGGGTCTGGCGATGTCGGATCCACCCGCGCCACAATCTGCTCCCCGTTCCGCGGCCGCGCACCCTCGGACACACACACGATCGTCGACTTCGCCCCCCGCGCCCGCCGATTCTTGATCGCCCCCACCATCGCATCAAAGCTGAACGGCAGCTCCGGCAGCAGGATCACATCCGCGCCCCCGGCAATCCCGGCAAACAGCGCGATCCACCCCGCGTGCCGACCCATCACCTCCACAACCATGATCCGGTGATGGCTCTCGGCCGTGGTCCGCAGCCGATCGATCGCATCGGTCGCAATCTGTACCGCGGTCAGAAACCCGAACGTCAGCTCCGTGCCATAGAGGTCGTTGTCGATCGTCTTGGGAATCCCGATCACGTTCACGCCGCGCCCCGCTATTTCCGCGGCGATCGTCATCGTTCCATCCCCACCCACCACCACCAGCGCATCGACGGCGTGCTCGCGCAGATGCCTCAGGCAGTCGTCGGTCTTGTCGACAAAGATCAACGTGCCGTCAGGGTTCTTGCCCACGATGCTCCGCGACGGGTTCGCCTTGTTGTTCGACCCGAGGATCGTCCCGCCGGTGTGCAGAATCCCCGAAACATCCTCGTAGGACAACTCGCACGCGATGTTCTCGATGAGCCCCCGGAACCCCTCGCGAAACCCGATCACCGACAACCCGCTCACCAGCGCATCCTTGGTGACCGCGCGGATGACGGCGTTGAGGCCGGGGCAGTCGCCGCCGCCGGTGAGGAGTCCGATACGCCGAATGGGGGTGGGCATGGGGAAGGGTAGTGGGAGGTGGGAAGTGGAAGGTGGAAACGCGACGGCGGGAAGACTTAAAGGCCGTACACAGAGGTCACAGAGGAACACGCAGAGGTCACAGAGGGGAAGCAGGAAGTGGGAGGTGGGAAGTGGGAAGTGGGAGGTGGGAGGTGGGAAGTGGGAGGTGGGAGGTGGGAAGTGGGAGGTGGGAGGTGGGAGCGACAGCGGCTCGCGCGGGGGCGAGCGGGACAGGGCGAGTGGCGAATGGGAAACGGGGAGGATGTCGTCAGGCGGCTGCGCCGACGCGGGCGAGAAGGCCCGTTGTCGCGAATGGGTCAGCGCGGGGCTGCTTGGCCGAGTTTGGATTTTGGATTGGGGACTTTGGATCTGGAGGCGGGGAGGAGGAAGGCGACGGAGCGGTGCGCGATTGCGGGGGAATGCGAGACGAGGACGAAGTGGAAGCGGGAGAAGCAGTAGGAAGACCGGAGCCCGCACCGGCGGCTGTGCCGCCACTTTCCCTCTGGGGGAGGTTGGGAAGAGGCCGAGCGCCGGTTGGGTTGTGCGGGAGGTTTGGAATCGCAGGGGCGGCGGGCTTTGGCCGCGGCGGGGGCGCGAGTCGCGGGCGGAGGTCGAGGGAAGGGGCGAATGGCGGGGAAGAGGCGAGTGGCGAATGGCGAGTAGGGAATGGGGGATAGGGAAGCGAAGAAGGGGGAGGCGGAGAAGAAGGAAGCGACGAAGCGACGGAGCCACGAAGCGGCGGAGGGGGGAGAGTTGGCGCGGGGGCGCGGAAGGTGTGTGGGGCGTGCGCGGCGGCCGCGGCGGGGTTCAGCGTGCGGTCGAAGTGTGCGGAGAGGGAGAGGATCCGCGCGGCGGCGAAGAGGGCCTCGCGCGTGGGGACGCCGTCGATGGTGCGGTGGGAGAGGGCTTCGACGAGGGTGTCGAGCGCGGAGTTCTTGGCGACGTTGAGGGCATCGGCGAAGGCGTCGGGGGAGAGGTCGGGGGAGAGGTCGTACTCGCCGGAGAGATCATCGGGTTCGTCGTAGAGCTGCTGGAGTGGGGGAGCGCCGGGGATGTGGCCGCGGCGGGGCACCGTGGGGAGGTGGGA
>JBBRUM010000535.1:0-2546 GCA_038247815.1 Tepidisphaerales bacterium
GCGGGACTGGGCGCGGACGTCGGCGGCGGAGGGAGGAAGCTTGAAGCGGCCGAAGCGCTCGGCTGCGGAAATGGGGACGGTTTCGGTGTCGACGTACTCTTTGTGGGAGAAGCCGAGGTACGCGGTCATGCCGAGGCTGATGACGATGAAGGAGACGGTGGCTGCTGCCACAAAAACCAAGGCCCGCCATCGGGCGAAGCCCTGGCGGTGGTCGGGGATGATGGAGGGGCGGACGCGGGTGGGCATGGGGGGTTGGCGGGCGAGGGGGAAAAGGAACGCCCCGCCGGTCCACCAAGATGGTAGCGCGACGGGGCGGGGGTTTGGGGCGTGCGGAAGTTTCAGCAGTTACCGGGGGGCGACCCAGCGGCCGGTGCGGGAGCCTTCGTAGAGGGCTTCCATGACGGCGACGCGGTAGGCGGCTTCGCGGACGCCGACGAGGTTGGGCGACGACTTGCCGGTGACGGCGTCGAGGTAGAGGTCTAACCCGGCGGGCTGGGCTTTGGGTAGTTCGGAGTTACGGACGGGGGCCGAGCCGTCGAACTGGGGGAGGTGCTTGGACTGGAAGTGGAGCTGGCCGTTGATGATGGCGGCGTGGCCGTCGGTACCGCTGATCAGGAACGAGACGGGGTTGGCGACGTCGGTCCAGGCGGCGGCGAGGGTGCCGATAGCGCCGTTTTTGAAACGGAAGAGGCCCTCGCCGGTTTCATCGCAGTCGCCGTAGCGCTTGGTTCCGCCGTCGAGCATGGCGGTGGCGGATTCGATGTCGCCCATGAGCCAGAGCATGATGTCGAGGGAGTGCGTGCCGAGGTCGCCGAAGGCCCCGCAGCCGGCGCGCTTGGGGTCGGCCATCCAACGCCATTCGGTGTCGAACCAGCCGCCGAGTGCTCCGGAGTGGCAGTTGCTGCCGCGGATGCGGGTGATCTTGCCGAAGCTACCCTGGGTGACGTGCTGCTTGAGGAAGAGGTTTTTGGGGTCGCCGCGTTGGAAGTAGCCGGTGGTGAAGATGACGCCGGCTTGCTCGACGGCGGTGGCCATGGCGTAGGCGTCTTTGGCGGTCATACCGAGGGGTTTTTCGACGAATAGGGCTTTCTTGGCGGCGGCGGCGGGGACGACGATCTGCTCGTGGAGGTCTGTTTCGGAGCAGACGACGACGCCGTCGATGGCGGGATCGGCGAGGATCTGGTGGAAGTCGGCGACGACGGTTGCGCCGAGCTCTTCGGCGCGGCCCTTGGCGCGGGCGGAGTCGGGGTCCCAGACGGATTTAACCCTGAGCTCGTCGGGTCGCTTTTTGATGGATCCGATGAAGCCGGGTGTGTGGATGTGACCGAGGCCGAGGAAGGCGAGATGTTTCATGTGCGGGGCTCCTGTGGTGGGTTCCCCGTTTTGGGGACCTGCATGATACTCGGCGAACGCGAAGGGTGTCAGGGCGGGGTCGCGAATAGGGAGCGATCGGTCGCGAGAATCGGATAGACTGAGGGGGAGTGAAGGCGGACCGCTCCATTCTGCACGTTGACATGGACGCGTTTTTTGCGTCGGTTGAGGTGTTGGACGAGCCGGGGTTGCGGGGGTTGCCGGTGCTGGTGGGGGGGACGTCGGGGCGTGGGGTGGTGTCGGCTGCGAGCTATGAGGCGCGGGTGTTCGGTTGTCGGTCGGCGATGCCGATGGGGCAGGCGCTGAGGCTGTGCCCGCAGGCGGTGGTGCGGCCGGTACGGTTTGACCGGTATCGGGAGGTGTCGCGGCGGGTGTTTGCAGTGTTCGAGCGGTACACGCCGGTGGTGGAGGGGTTGTCGATTGATGAGGCGTTTTTGGACCTGACGGGGAGCGAGCGGCTGCTGGGGGATGCGGTGGGGGTGGCGCGGCGGATCAAGGCGGACGTGGCGGGTGAGACGGGGTGCACGTGTTCGGTGGGGGTGTCGTACTGCAAGTTTTTGGCGAAGCTGGCGAGCGACCTCGACAAGCCGGACGGGCTGACGGTGTTCACGCGGGAGGATGTGGAGACGCGGCTGCCGAAAATGCCGGTGACGAAGATTTGGGGGGTGGGGCCGAAGGCGGCTGGGCGATTGGCGGGGTATGCGGTTCACACGATCGGGGATTTGCGGCGGGCGGACGCGGGGTTTTTGTTGACGCGGATTGGGGCTGACACGGCTCGGCTGATCGAACTGGCGCACGGGCGCGACGAGCGGGTGGTGAGTACGGATAGGGACGCGAAATCGATCGGGAACGAGAACACGTTTTTCGACACGCTGGCGACGAGGGATGCGGTGTTGCATGAGTTGCTGGAGGAGACGGAGCATGTGGCGCACCGGCTTAGGCGGGCGGGGCTGGTGTGCCGGACGGTGACGGTGAAGATCCGGACGGCGGACTTCAAGACGGTGACGCGGTCGCGGACGCTCGAGGCGGCGACAGATGTGACGGCGACGATGTGGGAGGCGGCGCGGGAGTGCTTCGGGGGGTGGGCGAATGGGGCGTTTGCCCCGGTGCGCCTGATCGGGGTGCAACTGAAGGACTTGGGGCTGGTGGGGGCGATGCAGCTTTCGCTGTTCGAC
>JBBRUM010000536.1:0-2546 GCA_038247815.1 Tepidisphaerales bacterium
AGAGCAGGCCGCGGGAGTAAAGGGCGTTGCCCGTGGGGTTAATCACCTCGACACCGGCACCGGTGACGAACTTACCCACGCGAAGCTTCAGGCCGTTGCCGACCGGAAGGACGACGTCGGCGTAAGCCTGAACGAGGTCGTACTGATTGTTCGGGCCGTCGTTGACGCCCTGGTGATCGAAGAGACCGGTCGACTTTGTGAACCGGGCGTCTGCACCGTAGATCGACTCGATCTTGCCGCCGACGTCAAACTCGGCCTTCTTCGAGTCGACAGTGCGCTCGACGAAGATACCGGCTTGGTTGAGGGTGACGTCTTGGTTCTCCGAGTCGAAACCACGACCCGGTTGGATCTTGCCCTCTGCGGGGTCGACGAAGTAGGTCAGGGAACCGGACACATAACCGCCGATGTCAATTCGGGCGTCAGCCAAGGGCTTGGCGGCGCCGATGGCGTCGAGGCCTCGGGTGAGTGGGCGCTGTGCGGGAGCGGCTTGTGCGGCCACGGGGGCCGTCAGGGTGAGGGCGTTGGGGGAAGAAGCGCCAGCGACGGACGATTCCGCGTGAACTGCACCGTTGAACGCCACTGCGGCGACCGCCGCCAAAATGGCCCAAGACTTTCCGTTAACCATTGTGTCTCCTTCCCCATTTGGCGGGGAACATTGCTCGAACCATTTCCCCCCCTTTACTCGAGGGGGGGACAGAACTTGAATCTACCTTCAGCAATCCGTCGGCATAACGACCGCCGGAACTTAAGGCATTTTCCTAATAGACGGCAGACTCGACCGAGACTGCCACCCATCGGGGCGGCATCCTACAAGTATGATTTACGCGAGTCAAACACTCGATACCGCTAGGCACGGACGAAAAAAGTTATCGGACACCACCGGTACCCCCTCCGATCGAATTCGACGGTTTCAATCGGTTGCCCCAGATCCCCGCGCCCCCGTCTCTGCGACCATTTGCCCGACCCGATCCGTCTGCCCCACCCCCGGGGTGTATCATCTGGTTCCCCGACCAACGGAGGTCATTGATGACCGCAGTGTGGCAGAAGCCTCTTCCCAAAATCTATGCCCAACTTACCGACGCCGAACTACGCCTCCGTGTCGAGTCGGCGCGCGAGGCCCTCGGCCGGCGACTGGTGATCCTCGGACACCACTACCAGCAGGACGCGGTGGTGGAGTTCGCCGACTTCGTCGGTGATTCGTTCGAACTGTCAAGGTTCGCGGCCGCCCAAAAAGACGCGGAATTCGTGATCTTTTGTGGTGTTCACTTCATGGCCGAGTCGGCCGACATCCTCACCGCCGAGTCGGTGAGTGTCATGCTCCCCGACCTCGGCGCCGGCTGCTCGATGGCCGACATGGCCGACCTCGACCAGACCGAGGAGTGCTGGGCACAGCTGCTTGAAACCTGCCCTGGCCAAACCCTCGTCCCGGTCACATACATGAACTCCTCCGCCGCGATCAAGGCCTTCGTGGGCGAACACGGCGGAGCCGTCTGCACCTCCAGCAACTGCAAGAACGTCCTCGAATGGGCCCTCAAAGGCGGCGCGGTCGGGTCGCACGTCGCGGGGAACAAAGTCAAAGTCCTCTTCTTTCCCGACCAGCACCTTGGTAGGAACACGGCTTACGCCATGGGATATCCGCTCGACGAAATGGTCGTCTGGGACCCCAAGCAAGACCTGGGCGGAAGCACTGAAACCGCGCTCCGCCAAGCCGACTTCGTGCTCTGGAAAGGCCACTGCTCCGTCCACGCCCTCTTCCGCCCGGAGCACGTCGACCAAGTCCGCGAAAAGCTCCCCGGCGTCAAAGTGATCGTCCACCCCGAGTGCACGTGGGACGTCGTCCAGAAAGCCGACCTCGCCGGCAGCACCGCGTACATCGTGCAACAGGTCCGCAATGCCCCGCCGGGAACAGCGTGGTCCATCGGTACGGAAGTCCACCTCGTCAATCGCCTCATGCGGCAGCACCCCGACCAGAAGATCGTCGTCCTTTCCGATTGCCAGTGCCTCTGCACGACCATGTACCGCATCGACCTCCCGCACCTGTGCTGGGTGCTGGAGAATCTGGCCGAGGGCACGGTCGTCAACCAAATCAAGGTCGACGCCCACACCCGCAAGTGGTCCGTGGTCGCCCTTGACCGGATGCTGAGCATAAGGGGCGACGGCAACCCCGTCGGCAAACAACAACCCTTGGGGACGACCGCCGACTGAAACCGCCGACAATCCCGGGGGCCGCGCCGAGGGGGAGCCGCCAAGGATCGGCACGGAAAAGACCGGTCAGGGGGCACGCCTAAGAGGGGACAAGTTATTCGACGCGCCGTCGCCCCGCTCCCCCGATTTTCTTAGCGTGTTCCCCCGGGGTCGTCCCTGGCAACCCTTGGGTTGTTCCGGCTGCCGGTTCGGGAGGTTCTGGGCGCTTCCCGGATGGCCTATTTCGCCTTGGCCCCGAAGTGGTTGGCGACCGGGCGCCAGTCGCCGGTGAGGGCGTGGCCGTTGACGGTGAGGGTGGAGCTTTCGCCGCCGTCGAGGTTGAAGACATGGGTTGCGCCGCG
>JBBRUM010000537.1:0-2545 GCA_038247815.1 Tepidisphaerales bacterium
CACCTATTGCCTTGTGTATGCCCAAAATTGATCCACATTGTCATTATAATCGATCAATGACAGAGAGGACACAGATGCACACAGAGAAAACGTAGAACTTTCGGGCGCATTCCTTGGCGCATTTTCTGCTGTTCATCTGTGTGCTAAGTGGTGAACCGTGTCTCGCCGGTTCGATCAGAACCCGAAGCGGGGGATATTGCCCAGCACCGGGCCGAGGACCTTTGCGATCTCCGGGTTGGACTGCAGCGCCCCGACGGCACCCTCGAGCCCCTTCACGGCGCCTGCGAGCATGCCCGAATACTCCGTGCCCAGCAGCGCCTTCTCCTGCGGCGGCAGGGAACTCAACGCAGACTCCAGCGCCTTCAGTGATCCCGTCAGGTCAAGCGGCGCTTGGGCCCCAGCCGGGTCCTTTACACCCTTGAGCAGCACTGTCAGGTCCCCCATCTGTCCCAGATACTTGTCCATCAGCCCCCGAGAGCTCGGCCCAGCCTTCGCCACCGAACTCCCGCCCACCGCGCTTCTGGCTGCGTCACACCCAACTCCGCCAGCCGCCACCGAGACATTCAACACCGCAGCAACCGTCAAGTTCCGCATAATGCTCCCTTTTGGAAAACAGCCAGCAGCGGCTTGGCGGACTCTAACGCCCGCTCCGCCGCCGATGCGATCGCAGTTGCCTTCGCCGCGGAGTAACCAAGAAACGGAAGGGGGCAAGGAGGGGAGAAGAACCAGAACATCCCCAAGGAATCACGAGCGGTGGGTTACATGACAATTGAAGACATTAGATACGACCATTGTTCCATCTCTGCTCATTCTCCGTGCCGCTCCGACCCTCGGTGAGGAATCCCATATGGCCCGGAGGATGACCCCAGTCTCCATTAGGCTTATGATCGATATCGCTTGTATCGCCTGCCCCCCCACGGAGACCACCCCCATGCTCGACCCCGCCTCTCTCCCGCCACTCGCCACGCGCCCCGCCCGACTCGACTGGTACGAGCAGGCGCGGTTTGGCTTGAGTGCCCATTGGGGCTTGTACTCGATCCCAGGCGAGGGCGAGTGGATTAGGGCCGTGAAGCGGCTCACGGTCGAACAGTACCAGCCGTACTTTGACGCCTTCAACCCCCAGCCCGGCTGCTGTCGCGCTTGGGCCAAGCTCGCCAAGCAATCCGGCGCCCGGTACATGGTTCTCACTGCCAAGCACCACGACGGTTTTTGCCTGTGGGACTCCAAGCTCACGAACTACACCTCCGTGCACACCCCAGCCCGGCGAGACCTCGTCCGCGAGTTTGTGGGCGCCCTGCGCGACGAGGGGATCCGCGTTGGGTTGTACTATTCCCTCGTCGACTGGCACCACCCGGACTATGGCCCCGTTTTCGGCGACCGCCAGCACCCCCTCCGCCACGACCCGGCGCAGAAGTCCCTCGACGCGACACGCGACTGGTCCCGCTACGTCCGCTACCTGCACGGGCAGGTCGAGGAACTCCTCACCCACTACGGCCAGATCGACCTGCTCTACTTCGACTTCAGCTACTGGCAATTCACCGGCGAGCACTGGGGGGCGACCGAGCTGATGAAGCTCGTCCGCCGACTTCAGCCGGACATCGTCACCAACGACCGACTCGGCTTCGAGCCACTCAAGCAGCCGACTCCCCCCTCCTTTGCCGGTGACTTCGACCATGCCGAGCAGAACATCCCCCGCTCTTTCGTCCTCAATGCCCACGGCGAGCGCATCCCGTTTGAAGCCTGGTTCACCGTCACCAACAGTTGGTGCCACAACCCCACCGACCACGACCACAAAACAAGCGCGACGATCGTCCGCGGTTTGGTGAACGCGGTAAGCAAGGGCGGCAACCTCTGCCTGAACATCGGCCCCGACGCGGCGGGTCGAGTAAGTGCCACGTCTGCCACAATCCTCGGCGAAATCGGCGCGTGGCTGGCGGTCAACGGCGAAAGCATCCACTCCTGCGGCCCCGCCCCCCTCGCCAAGCCGGAATGGGGACGCTACACGCTCTCCAGCGACCTCCGCCGTCTTTACGCCCACATCCTCGACCCCGTCGTCGGTCACCTCTGCCTCCCCGACTTGCGCGGCGTCGTCTCCAACCCCCGCGTTCTGGCCACAGGCGCACCCGCGATCCTCGGCGACTACTGGAACCCAGGCGTCCAGACCTTCGACGGCCCCTCCGACATCTTCCTCAACACCGCCGCCCCCCTCCAGTGCACTTTCCCCCTCCCCGACCCGATCGACACCGTCGTCGGCTTGGACGTCCTCCAATCCCCCGCCGACCGCGCGGCGGTCCTCAAACTCCTCAACGCCACCCGCGACAACTCCCTCGAACGCAAACCGTTCGAGTGACGACGCCCGTCGGATGATTCAACCACGGGGAACACAGATCAACACAAGGCACGCGATCAGGACACAAGACACCTCGTATTTACTATAATAACAATAGATGACTTAATCTTCGCTTCTCTCTTTTCAGTGTTCATCTGTGTTCTCCGTGCTTGCAATGCACTTCTGAGCGTTCCTCCGATCCTCCGTGGCGAATCC
>JBBRUM010000538.1:0-2542 GCA_038247815.1 Tepidisphaerales bacterium
AAGGCAACGATTGGGCGAGCTTTGCGGCGTTGGCGGCGGGGAGAGTCGTTGCTAGAGCTTTTCGATTTGCCAGTATTCGAGTTCGAGGGGGGTGGGGCGGCCGTAGATGGTGGTGATGATTCGGACTTTACCTTGGTCGGCTAGGATTTCGTCGACTTCTCCCTCGAAGTTTTCGAAGGGGCCGTTGGTGACTTTGACTTTATCGGATTTGCGGTAGCTGGTGGCGAGGACGGGTTCGTCGTCTTTGCGCTCGGCGGCTTCGAGCATTTTGTCTTGGTCCTTGAGGGACATGGCGGTGGGTTTTTGGTTTGCGCCGATGAAGTCGCCGACGCCTTCGGTTTCTTTGATGGTGAACCAGACTTTTTCGGGGATTCGGCCGTCTTTGTCGAGTTCGAGCTCGATGAAGACGTAGCCGGGGTAGAGTTTGCGGTCGGCTTCTTTTTTGACTCCGCCCTTCATGGATCGGACGCGTTCGGCGGGGACGAGGATTCGGCCGACGCTGGCTTCGAGGGCTTCGATTTTGACCTTGCGCAGCAGTTTTTGCTGGACCTGATCTTCCTTGTTCGACGCGACCCGGAGGACGAAGAAATTCATGGGGAGGATCTTGGGGTGAGGGTTGAGGGGTGGAGAGAAGAGCGTGGGCGAGTGGGGTGGGGATGGGGGGGGCGGGGGTCAGCCGAAGGGGCCGGTGCGGAGGACGCCGATGAGGTGGAAGAAGTAACCGAAGATGATGTCGGAGAAGAAGAGGAACATGCAGACGAAGAAGAGGAAGATGATGACGACGCGGGTCGAGCCGACGACTTCCTTGCGGGTGGCCCAGTTGACCCTTTTCATCTCCGAGTCGGTAGTGATGAGGAACTCGGCGCCGCGGGGGGCGTTTATGAATTTCCAGGCGAAGAAGGCGCCGATGAGGAAGAGTCCGCCGCTAATGCCGAGGGCGATGTTTCGGCCCAACGCTTGGGCGGCGTCGGCGGTGCGGGCGGGGGAGGCGAGGCCTTCGATCAGCCAGAGGCGGGCGTGCGTGAAGACCCACTGACAGATCAAGCCGAGGAGGGCGGCGGCGCAGATGCAGGTGACAAGGCGGGTCCAGTATCCCTGGCCTTTTTTGTAGATGGAGAAGAACCCGGTGGCTGGGGCGGCGACGGAGGTCGGTGTGGGGCCTTCGTTGCGGTCGTCGCCGGGGTCGCTGGTGATGAGACTCATGAGAAATTTGGGGAAAATAGGGGGGTTGGAGCACACCTGAGACAGTTGGCGGGGCGCGGGCAGTCTTTACGGTCAAGACGCGCCGGACGGTGATGCACGCCAGACAGGAATCGAACCTGTAACCTGCCGCTTTGGAGACGGCCGCTCTGCCAATTGAGCTACTGGCGTGTGGGGGATACTGGACGCTGGTTACTGGAGACGTTAGGTGCGGGGGGGGCTGGGGAGCAAGTAACAAGTAACAGGTAATCAGTAACTGAGCGTCTTACTTGCGTTTGACTTTGTGGAGGGTGTGCTTCCGGAGGCGGGGGGAGTATTTTTTGACTTCCACCTTCTGGACGCCGCCGGCGACCTTTATTTCGGTACGGTAGTTGAGATCACCGGTTTCGGTGCACTGGAGAAAGACCATTTCGCGGGCTTCTTTGGCCATGACGGGTATCCTTTGAGTTACGCCTGAGGACTGAGAGGGGTGCTCTCAGTCCTCAGGGTGGTTCTCAGTTGTAAATAGCGTGAATCCACCGGGTTAAGGGGTGGAGTAAGGAACTAGGCGAGGATTTTGACGACGACGCCCGAGCCGACGGTTTTTCCGCCTTCGCGGATGGCGAAGCGGAGCTTTTCTTCCATGGCGATGGGGGCTTGGAGTTCGACTTCGATGGAGACGTTGTCACCGGGCATGCACATTTCGGCGCCGCCGAGCAGCTTGGCTGCGCCGGTGACGTCGGTGGTGCGGAAGTAGAACTGCGGGCGGTAGCCGGTGAAAAACGGGGTGTGGCGGCCGCCTTCTTCCTTGGTGAGAATGTACACCTCGGCGGTGAACTTGGTGTGGGGGGTGATGGACTTGGGGGCACAGAGGACCTGGCCGCGTTCGAGGTCGTCTTTTTCGACGCCACGGAGGAGAACGCCGACGTTTTCGCCGGCCATGCCCTGGTCCATGGTTTTGTTGAAGGCTTCGACGCCGGTGATGACGGTGGTCTTGTTCGGCTTGAGGCCGACGATTTCGATGGTGTCGCCGACTTTGGCGATGCCGCGTTCGATACGGCCGGTGCCGACCGTACCGCGACCCTTGATCGAGAACACGTCTTCGACGGGCATGAGGAAGGGCTTGTCGACTTCACGCATCGGGATCGGGATGTAGTCATCCAGAGCCTTGACGAGTTCATCGATGCACTTGCAGGCTGCATCGTCTTTGGGGTTGTTGAACGCCGGGAGCGACGAGCCCTTGATGATCGGGGTGTCATCGCCGGGAAAGCCGTATTTCGTGAGGAGCTCGCGGACTTCCATCTCGACGAGGTCGAGGAGGTCATTGTCGTCGACGAGGTCGATTTTGTTGAGGAACACGACG
>JBBRUM010000539.1:0-2542 GCA_038247815.1 Tepidisphaerales bacterium
AACCCGATCGCCAGCTTCGCCGCATACACGGCCGCCTCCGGGTCGTCCCCGTTCACATGGAAAATCGGCGCCTGAATGCTCTTGGCCACGTCCGTCGGATACGGCGTAAACCGCCCCTGACTCGGCGACGTCGTGAACCCCACCTGATTGTTGATGATCACATGCACCGTCCCCCCCGTCCGAAACCCCGGCAACTCCGACAGCAGCAGCGTCTCCTGCACCACGCCCTGCCCCACAAACGCCGCGTCCCCGTGCAGCAAAATCGGCACGTACTTCGTCCGCTCGGTGTCGTTGGCGATCGTCTGCTTGGCGCGCACGATCCCCTCGATCACCGGGTTGACAAACTCCAAGTGCGAAGGGTTCGGCTGCAGCGACAACTTCACGCTCTTCCCATTGCTGTACGGCCGGTCGCACCGATACCCCAGGTGGTACTTCACGTCGCCATCGCCCAGGAAATCCAAGCTCGTGCTCGTCCCCTCAAACTCCGACAGCAAATGCTCGTACGTCTTGTTCATCACGTGCACCAGCACGTTCAATCGTCCCCGGTGCGCCATCCCCAGCACAAAGTTCTCCACCCCCATCGGAGCCCCACCGTCAATCAACGCGTTGATCAACGGAATCAGCGTCTCGGCACCCTCCAAGCTAAACCGCTTCTTCCCCTTGTACCGCGTGTGCAAAAAGCTCTCGAACTCCTCCGCAGCCACCAACTGAAACAAAATCGCCTTCTTCTCCTCAGCCGAGATCAACGGCTGATTCAACTGCGGCTCCATCTGCTGCTGCAACCAATCCCGCTGCTGCTTGTTCGATACGTGCGTGAACTCCACACCCAACGTCCCGCAGTACGTCGCCCGCAACTTCGCCACCAAATCCCGCAGCGTCCCGTCCGTCTTCCCCAAGTACCCCCCCGTGCCCACCGCCTGATCCCAATCCACATCGCTCATCCCAAACTCGCTCAGCCCCAGCAGCGGCTGCGGCGGCCGGGGATTCCCCAGCGGATCCACCGACGCCTCGCAATGCCCCAGCTCCCGATACGAATGCACCAAGTCATAAATCCCCATCGAGTGCCCCGACAGCGCTCCGCCAGCCACCCAACTCCCCTCCACCGCGCCCCCCGCCGCGCCCCCAACCGCGGCCCCAACATCGCCCCCCACCGACCCGTCCCTACCGCTGATCAACCCCAGATCAAACCCTGCGAAAAACTTCGCCCAATCCGGGTCCACCGACCCAGGATCCCTCCGATACTGCTGGAAAAGCTGATCGACGTACTCCGCGTTGGCCTGCGTGGCAAAATCGTAAGGCTTCATAAAATTTACTCAAATGTCCCACCGGCACGCGCCATTGCTTCACAGCCCGAGCCGCTCCGACGCCGCCAACCCAAGTCCATCCAGGCCAGCCAGACGCCTTCCCTCTATCGACCAAGTATACACCCCCCCCCTCACCCAAAAACCTCCCCCCCCACAACGCCCAAACACCACTTCAGCAATAAATAGACATATCATATCTGGCATCCAACATCTCACACATCCCCTATCCTCCTCCAATGGTCACACAACACATCCTCTACCAAGGCGACCTCCGCTGCCTCGCCACTCACGCCCCCTCCGCGGCCACCCTCGCCACCGACGCCCCCAAGGACAACCACGGCCGCGGCGAGTCCTTCTCTCCCACCGACCTCCTCGCCACCGCATTGGCCACCTGCATCCTCACCACCATGGCCATCTCCCTAAAAAAACACGGCCTGGACCTCGGCGCAGCCAAATGCACCATCCACAAGTCGATGACCACCACCCCCCCCCGCCGCATCGCCTCACTCTCCCTCGAACTCACCCTCCCCGCCTCCATCCCCCAAGACCGCCGCCCCCCCCTCGAAGCCTCCATCCACGCCTGCCCCGTCCACCGATCCCTACACCCCGACATCCAAACCCCCGTCACAATCAAATACGAGTAAAACCCCAAACCCCAAATCCGATGCCCAAAAAATACGAATCCGAAACCCCAAAAATCCAAAGACCAAACGCCCCGCATACCCCGCCCACTCCCTTTCCAGCCTCCCTTTCCAGCCTCCCTTTCCGCCCCCTTTACCGCATCACCACCCTTCGACGTTCGCCCCCCCCAATCCCACCCTTCTTTAAGCTTCGATCTTTGAGCTTCTTCAGATTTGGGACTTTCCGACTCAACCCTCGCCCCCACCCCCCAAACTACCGTCCCCTTTTCACCCTTCGAGCTTGCTTCGGACTTCAGGATTTCGAACCCCTCGCCCGCCCCCCTCCCGTCCCCTTTTCACCCTCAAAGCTTCAAACCTGCTTCGGATTCGGGCCTTCAATTCCCCTCCTCCGCCTCCCCTTCCAAACTCCCCCCCAAACCCGCCCCCACTGGGCCGTGAGGGGCACGATCCCCCAACCTCCTCGGTGTAAGCGAGGCGCTCTAGCCAATTGAGCTAACGGCCCGTCGAGTCCCCCCCCCACCCCCCCCGCCCCCCCGCGCGGGGGGGGCGCGGGCCGCGCCCCCGCCGCCCGCCGCCCGCCCCCCCCCCCCGCCCCCG
>JBBRUM010000540.1:0-2540 GCA_038247815.1 Tepidisphaerales bacterium
CGCGGGGCCGATCACCAGTTGCTGCTGCAACTTCGTCAGCACATACCGCTGTTGCAGCAGCGTGTTGACCTGCCGGAGTACCTCACGCACCCGCCTCGACGATTCCGGAACGCTATACAGCGTGTGCAACCGTCCGAGGTTCATGAACTTCGTCTTCTCCGCCAGCGCCGAGGGAACACGCACGGGCCCGAACTGCGTGGCGTCGACCCCGCCCGTCACCGCCCCGCGAAACTCACGCGGAAACGACACCCCGCCCTCGAGTTGCGCCGTGATCTCCACCTCGTCGGTGTTTTGAATCCTCTCGATGTGCAGCGTCGCCTTCCGCGCGGTGTAAAAACCCCTCGGAATCGGAATCCGCTCCCCGTCTCCCATCAGCACGATCTGCGACGAAATAATCAGCGGCGAATCCAAAACCACCGTCTGCCGGTCGGGTTGGGAAACGTCCGGAGGGAGCACGATCGCCCCCTGCGCCGCCAGCGTCGGACCCTTTTTGTTCAATCTAAACTCGTGGTTCCGTTCGATACTCGTCGCCAGCATCCGCGCGACGTTCGAGTAAATCACCTTCTCCACATTGAAAATCGACGACGGAACAATGAAGCACAACATCACAATCGAAAACAGCCCCACAACCCCCCCGAGCATCATCCCCGGCGTCGCAGCCGTCAGGTGCGAAATCCCCGCCGCTCGGATCGCCGTCAGCTCGTTGTCCGACGCCAACCGCCCATACACCAGCGTCGTCGCAAACAGCGCCGCGACCGGCAGCGAATACGCGCTCATCGCCGGCATGAGGTTGAACAACACCGTTACGACTTCGGTCAGCCCCAGCCCCTGCCGCGTCAGCGGCCGCAGCAACCCGCCAAAGCTCATGATCCCCGTCAACGTCACCGACGCCAGCAAGAAGTACTTGAGCAAGTCCCAGAAAATGTATCGGATCAGCGTAAAACCCATGGGTCGACCACCACCTGCGAGGGCGACGTTAGCGGCGGCGGGGGGGATGTTCAACGGAGGCATGTTCAAACGCCCCCAGGCACGACATCATGTCACACCGTGCGATCCACGCCACTCATCTCGTCTCTGACCCGCCGCTGGGGCCTGACCGCAGCCGTTGCGGGCGAACTGCTGTTTCCCACCCAATGCGTCCACTGCCGCGAACCCGGGCGCGGGTACCCCCTCTGCCCTGGTTGTGAGGGTGAAGCCCGCCGCGGCGCGGTGGCCCCGGCGTGCCCCAAGTGCGGCGCGCTGACGGGCGTGGACGGCGGTGGCTGCCAGCGCTGCCGCGACGGTGGTCTCACCCACATTCGGTCCGTCTTCCGCTGGACCGCATACGAGGGGCCTGTTCGGCGGCTCGTGCTTCGATGCAAGTTCGCGCGAGAGTGGACCATCGGCGAGTGGCTTGGCGAGCAACTTGCCGACGAGCCCCCCGTCGCCGAAGCCGTCGCCCTCGCCGGCGCCGTCGTCCCCGTCCCGCTGCACCCTTGGCGCATGTTCCGCCGGGGGTTCAACCCTGCCGAGCTCATCGCCCGCCAACTCGTCCGTGGCACGGCCGTGCCCGTGGTGTCCGGCTTGCGACGCGTCCGCTCGACCGAGGTCCAGAGTCGACAGGTCAGTCGCGCCGGGCGGGCGCACAACGTCGCCGGCGCGTTTCGTGCCCGCACCGGCCTGCCAGAACGCGTCCTGCTTATCGACGACGTCCTCACCAGCGGCGCAACCGTCATCGAGTGCGCCCGCGCCATGAAGAAAGCCGGCGTCAAACACATCGACGTCGCCGTCATCGCCGTCGCAGACCCCCGAACCCACGACGGCGAAGTCTGACTCAAAACACACTGGCAACTTTCCCGCCAGCCTGTACCGTCTCCCGTCCCATGGAACTGCCAAGCACCCTCAGCCGAATGTACGCGTACTCCGACGAGTCCAACCTCAAGGTCCTCGCCGCTGTCGTAGCACTCACCGATGAACAGCTCGACCGCCCCATCGACATCGGCCCCACCCCCGGCTCGCTGCGGCGGATCCTCATCCATACCTACAACGGCGAGCGCGTCTGGCTGTCACGCCAGTCCGGCCAACCGGAAACCAAGTGGCCCTCGGAAACCGTCAAGCCATCCATCGCCCAACTAACGATAGACTTCTCCGCCGTCGCCGCTGAACGAAACACTTGGCTGGCCAGGCTCAATCCCCGACAACTCGATAAATTCCAACCCTACCGCGAGTCCCGCGGCTCGCTGTTCCACGCCACACTTCTCGATATGATCCTGCAAGGCCTCACCCACAGCACCCACCACCGCGCCCAATCCGCCAACGCCATCCGCCGCCTCGGCGGCACGGCCCCGGAGCTGGACTACATGTACATGCACCGGCAAGTCGCCGAGTAAGTCCCGACCGCCCCGACCGCCCACCGCTCCCACCGCCCCCCAACAGCCCCTTTGCCCCCCACCGCCCCCACCAGTCCCAAACGCCCCGCACCAGCCCCACCGCCCACCACCAGCCCCACCGCCCACCACCAGCCCCACCGCCCCGCACTAGCCCCACCGCCCCGCACCAGC
>JBBRUM010000541.1:0-2520 GCA_038247815.1 Tepidisphaerales bacterium
AGGCGCTCGAAGGCGTCGGCGGAGAGCTCGTGGCGGAGCAGGATGAAGTTCGTGTGGCCGAACGCGCCGAGGGAGGTGGTGGGATCGGGGTCGAGGCGGAGGGCGACGATCTCGCCGTCGAACGGGGCGACGAGGGGGGTGGCGAACGGGCTGCGGAGGTGCACGCCGCCGTGCCAGGTGTTGTTGCCGCCGAGGGGAAAGTAGCCGCCATGGGGGGAGGTCTCGACGAGACCGTGCAGCAGCTGCGTTCGGGGCTCGCGGACGACGGTAGCGTCAGGAAAGTACACCGTGGTGCTCCCCCACGGCCCCAGCTCCTCGAGAATCCGATTAGGGTCGAGCCGCGAAAACGGGCCAGAAGTCTGCCCGAGGACCGTCTCGTCCCCTTTTTGGGTGGGCAGCACATCTTCCGAGCATTCGAAGTGCAGATGCGGGGCGTTATAGCCGGCATTTCCGCTATAGCCGACAGTGGCGATCTCTTGCCCCGCTGCCACCTGCTCGCCTGTGCGGACAAGAATCTTGTCACAGTGGGCATAGAGCGTGTACAGAGGGCGATTACGATGCTTTCCAAGGACGACCACACTCCTGCCATAGCCATTATTGTCGTCCTCTCCGTGAACCTTCGTGACCTTCCCTCCCACCACCGCGACGATGGTTTGGCCAGTCCGATTCCCGATATCAATGCCTTGATGGTAGTGAAGTCGCCCCGCCGAAACCCGCTTTCTCGGGTAAAGAAAGGCGCCCTTCAGACATCCTCGATTCAGGTTCGGACAACTGTAACGCACCTCGACGCCCTGAGCCTTGAAGCGAGACTCGCATGTCGTGCCAACGCGATTTCCGGCAGCGTCGAAGTCAACGCACTTCAGCGGAGGACGAATGGTAATATCGGCAGAACTCTGATTCTGCAGAGGGAGGACGGGTACACGAAAAATAGCCACGACTCATCCTTTCAGGCTGCGAGCGCAGCGCGCCGTCGAGAAAACGCTTCTTCGACCGTCTTCCACGCAAATAGGCTCTTCCCAGGCGCCGGCGCTCAGCGTCCGCTGCGGCCCCCCGTAGCTGTTGCAATGCGGACCTCCGTTGGACTCGTCGTCAAGCACGAGCTCCGGCATGCGCCCGAGATCGCAGACGCCAGCCCCGGATGTATCTTCGTGGATCCCGCACGTTCGTCGGTCACCTTGCGCTCCGTCAACATCGTCGTAGCCACCCACAGACCCGGAACTTCCACACCGAGTTCTGTCGCTTGGGGATCGTGACGGGCAATCCCAGTCGCTGCGACCGTTCCGGCCCGCGTACTCCCACTCGTCCGGAGTAGGGAGACGTTTTCCGACCCACTTGCAGAACTTCTCGGCCTCCCAACGCGCGACGCAGTTGACTGGGAATTCTGCCATGCCCAATCGAGGCTCACGTGACCATTGCGACGAGTCAACGTCATCATGAACCCGGTGCGCACAATACGCAAAATCTTCTCCGTACGTCTCGACAATCTGCTCACCGTCCCACTTGCACGCCCCCGCGTCCCAGCAAGCCTTGAACTGCGCCGCAGTGACGGGATGTCGGTCGATCTCGAAAGGCTGAATCCGAACCTTCCGCTGTGGCACCGGGAACCACGTCCCCTCGCCCTCGTCGTTGTTCGGATCGTGGTTGTCCCGCTCGATCTCTTCCAGCGTCTCCGTCCGCATCCCCATCACGAAGTCCCCGCCCGGCAGCCTCACCATGTCCGGACCCGGCGCCAGCACCAGCGTGCGTTCGATGACCTCGCCCGGCTCGACGTCGAGGTCCTCCCAGTACCCGCCCACGTCCGCATGCCCGCTCCCCACCACGATGCGCTGGCGGCACGCGAGCAGCGTCGCCTCGCCGGTCTGGCCGAGCGGGTACTCGATGTCCGCGACCGCCTTCCCGTCGTCCGCGAGTCCAGTACGCAAGCTCGGCGCCAGGGGCTGCCCGTGCAGCGCCGAGATCTTCAGCCGCAGCGTCGCGCTCGCCATCCCGGGGAAGTCCGCGTGACCGAGCGTCTTGGTCTCGCCCGCGGCGACCAACACGTGGATCGTCGACTCCCGTCCGCACCGGTGCCGTGCGGTGATCATGTGCTCGCCCGCCGCGATCTCTAGCGGGTCGAGCGGCACGGTGAGGAGCTGCCCGTCGTCGACCTGCACGCTGACCCCTGGTACGAGGTCGAACGCGAGCCTTGTGACCTCGGCATCCGCGGCGTCCGCAGCTTCCGAAGCCTGACCGAGCCGCGATCGCACCGACGCGATGAGCTCGTTGCAGCCGCTTCCGATGAGCGCCGCGGCACCGAGCCACACCCCCGCACGAACGGTGCGCCACCCGAGAAAACTCGAGACCAACCTACCAACTCGGGACATACGGCTCCTCCACGACGATCACGTTGTGCGTCTCCAGCGGGAGCTCCACGGCCGGTCCCCCGCGCCGCGCTCGCCCCGTCTGCGTCGAGCGATCCGGTGCACCCCCTGCGCGACGGGGCGACGCGCGCAGGTCGACCGAGACCCGCAGGCGACACGG
>JBBRUM010000542.1:0-2512 GCA_038247815.1 Tepidisphaerales bacterium
GAAACCCTTCACCGACTTTCCGTACCTTCGCCAGGCATTCACCGAGGGCGAGCGGTGGAAGGTCGCCGAGGACCGCCTGAAAACCCTCGTGGCGGCCGGGCACATCACCGCCGACCAAGCCAAGGTCTTCCGCGAGCAGGGAGCCCTCGGCAGCCACCTCGAAAACCTCGAACGCAACGCTGGATTCAAGGGCTTCAACCAGAAGGGCGTCTCGGAGATCATCGCCGCCACCGACGCGCGGAAGCACGCGCGGTAACATTTGTACTCGTCTCCCCGCAACTCCCTTGGAGGTCCGAGTGTCGTCCTGCTTCGCCGAGCTCGCCGGTCTCCTCCCCGAGGGCGCCGTGCGCACCGACGCCGAGGCGCTGGCGACCTACGGCCGCGATTGGGTGCGTCTTCGCCAGCCCAACCCGGTGGCCGTCGCGTTCCCCGATACCACGGCACAGACGCTGGGCATCGTCCGCTGGGCACGCCGCAATCGCATGGCGATCGTCCCCTCCGGCGGGCGAACGGGGCTTTCTGGTGGAGCGCTGGCCGACAACGGCCAGCTCGTCGTCTCCTGCGAGCGGATGGACAAAATCCTCGGCACCTCGCGGGAGAACGCGCTGATCACGGCGCAGTCCGGCGTCACCATCAAACGGATACAAGATGCGGCGAAGTCCGTTGGGCTGTATTACCCGATCGACTTCGCCCCGGCCGCCACGATGCACGTCGGCGGCACGATCGCCACCAACGCCGGCGGCGTTCATGTCGTGCGGTACGGCATGACGCGGCAGTGGGTCGCCGGGCTGGAGGTGGTAGTTGCCATGGGTGGGGAGGGCGCGGAGGTGCTCGACTTGTTGCTGTCGGTTCCGAAGAACAACACCGGCTACGACCTCAAGCAACTTTTCATCGGCAGCGAGGGCACGCTGGGTATCATCACCTCGGCAACGCTCCGGCTGGCGATCCCCCCCGCCAGCCCGTCGCTGGCGCTTGTCTGCGTTGACGATACGGAGCGCCTGGTTGCCGTCGGCACCCAAGCCCGCAACCACGGCACGGTGACCGCCGTGGAGTTCTGGGACGACGCGGGCATGCGGCTGGCCACCGCCCACCTGGGCATTCCCGCACCCGCCCCCCCCGCGCGGTGGTACGTGCTGGCAGAGCTCGACGGGCCGCCCGCCGCCGCAGCAGCGTGGATCTCCGCCTGCCAGTCGGCGGGCCTCGCCCGTAACGGCATTCTCCGGCCCGCCACCGGCGAAGTGTCCGACGTCTGGGCCATCCGCCTGGCCATCGGAACCGCCGTCGCGCCCTTCACCCCCTACAAAAACGACGTCTCCGTCCCCATTTCCGCCCTCCCCGCCTTCCTCCGCGAACTGCAAACCGCCCTCCCCTCCCGCCCCAACCCCGGTGAGATGGTCGTCTGGGGCCACCTCCTCGACGGCAACCTCCACGTGAATTGCCTCAAGCCCCCGGGCACCTCCCCCGCCGACTTCGCCCTCGCCTGCCAACACCTCGACCACGGGCTGTACTCCCTCGTCGCCGCACACCGCGGCAGCATCTCAGCCGAGCACGGCGTCGGCTTGCTCAAGAAACACGCCCTTCACTTCTCGCGCACGCCCGGCGAGATCGAAGCGATGCGGCAGATCAAGGGGGTTTTCGATCCCGACAACATCATGAACCCCGGCAAGATCTTCGACCAAGCCCCCCCCACATGATCAAATCCATCGCCACCGGCCTTCTTGCCTCGGTCCTCTGGGGCGGCGCGTTTTTCGGCGCCTACGCCGCACTGGCCCGCGCGCCCAGCGGAAATCGCGACCTCGCGGCGGGGGCAACCCTGGAGATCGCCCCGGCCAAGACCCCGGCGGGTGGTCGTGTGTTCATCGCCACCGTTCCGCTGGACGCCGCCCGGTGGGACCTGTTCCTCACCCCTCGCGACGCCGCCGCCCCCGCGGATCATAAACTTTGGACCCACCGCCTCGCGCACACCGGCACCGTCGCCTCGGACAACACCCTCGCCGTCGCGATCAACGCCTCGATGTTCAAGGGCGGCTCGTGGCCCATTCGGCGCGTCGGCGAGATCGCCCGAGCCACCGAAACCACCGTCGCCGCCGGCGAGGTCGTCCGACGTTGGGAACACTCATACATGCTCGGGTTCCTCTCGGACCTGACCCCCGTCCCCACCCCCGGCAAGCCGCCCCCGCCCGACATGTCCGCGTGGCGCTTCGGCGTGAGCGCCCAGAGCTGGCAGGGCTTCGACGGCAAGCAAGCCTGGTGGGAACAGGGCAAGCTGGATCGCCGCACCGTCGTCGGCGTAAGCACCCGCACCCGCACCCTCTTCCTCGGCGTCGTCGAGCACGCCACCCTCGCCTCGGCTGCCGACGAACTCATGTCCCGCGGCGCAACCCATGTCTTCAACCTCGACGGCGGCGAAAGCTCCACCCTCACCGTCAACGGCCACGCCCTCACCGGCGACTGGCGCCCGGTCGCCAACCACTTCGGGGCCAAGGCGAAATAGGCCATCCGGGAAGCGCCC
>JBBRUM010000543.1:0-2509 GCA_038247815.1 Tepidisphaerales bacterium
ACCACGACAAGAACGCGTGGGAGGCAACGGCTGGGGAGCAGTTGGGGAGGGGGTCGGAGGCGTTTACGGTGCTGACGTTTACGCTGCCGGGAGTTCCGCTGATTTATAACGGCCAGGAGGCCGGGCTGGACAAGCGACTGAACTTTTTCGCGCGGGATTCGATCGTGTGGCGAAAGGATGCGATGGCGGGGCTGTACCGGGATTTGGCGCAGCTCAGGCGGGAGAATTAGGCGTTGTCAGAGGGCGGGGCGGGGGCGGCTGTGAGGATTCTCGACGGGGTGACGTCGAGGGATGTGGTGGGGTTCGAGCGGAAGGCGGAGGATGGGGACCGGATTGTGGTGGTACTCAACCTCGGGGGCGAGGTGCAAGACGTAGCGGGCGCGGATTGGGCGGGGACGATGCGCAGCGTCCGGGAGAAGGGGGTGGAGGTGGGCGTCGGGGGAAGGCTAACTATCCAGCCGTGGGGGTACGGCGTGTGGGCGAGGGGGAACTAGGTCGGCGGCGGGAGATGAGCAAGGGGGCGGCGGCGAGGAGGGGGAGGGCGGCGGAGGGTTCGGGGATGGCGATGGTGTAGATGGCGGATTGGCCGCTGGTGAAGGTGGCGGCGAAGGTGGCCGAGCCGTCGTCGCCGATACCGCCGGAGTCCCAGAGGATGGAGGAGAGGGTCGATCCGGCGAAGAGGTCGCCGGTGGAGAGGAGGGTTTGCCAGGGGACGTTTTCGATGGGGGGCGGGGTTGGGGTGCCGGCTGGGGAGAGTGGGAGGGAGAGGAGGTACTCTGCGGGGAGGAAGAGGAGGGATTGGGTGCCGGAGGGTGCGGTGGCGAGGGTGACGAGGTCGCCGCGGGTGTTAAGTGCGGGGCTGAGGGAGGTGAGGGTGTCGGGGAGCGGGAGGATGAAGGGTTCGCTGTAATCTCCGCCTTGTTTTCGGACGTGGAGGACGGCTTTCTTCAATGCGGTGCCGGGGATTTCGCCGGCTGAGACGACTTGGTTGGGGTTGAGGGAGGGCCTGCCCGTGGGGGTGAAGCTGGCGGGGGCGAGGTTGACGGGGCCGGCGGAAGTGGAGGTGTCGATGACGTGGAGTTCGGCGCGGCCAGTGGTGTTGTTGATGGCGCGGAGCGCGATGGAGTCGCCGTTGGCGGCGAAACCGGTTTGGAGCGTGAGTGAGGGGGTGGGGACGAAGATGGGAGCGATGACGCCGGTGGCGGGGTTGATGGAGGAGAGGCCGGTGGCGCCGGAAACGTCGGCGAAGAGGTAGACGATGTTGCCGCCGGTGGTGGAAGAGCGGGCTGCGGCTTCCCGGACTCGCTGTACCGCTGGGAGCAAGAGGGGGAGGGGAATGGGAGGGCTAGCGCCGGTGGTGAGGATGAGGGAGAAGGGCGTGGTGTCGCCGGCGGGGCTGATTTCGAGGAATGCGGTCAGGCCGGTGGGGGAGACGGAAGTTGGGGCGAGGAGGGTGTGGCCGGGGGCGGAGGTGTGGACGGTGGGGGAGGAGAAGGCCAAGCCGAGTTGCGTGAGGTTGTTCGAACTAGTTGCACCGCTAGGTTCGTTGACGGCGACGATAATTCCGAAGGGCCCGGCGTTGACGGGGGCATGGGTTGAAGTCGTACCGGGGGGGAGGTTGTAAAAGGAAAGGATTGTGGGGGTTCCGGCGTGTGCGACGGAAGCGGCTGCGAGGGCGATGGCGGCGATAGCGAGTGCGCGCGTTGAAACACGGGAAGTACGATTTTGCATTTTTCTCCAACTCCTGAAAACAATGGAACATTTGGAAGTTAGCAGAGTCCGCACCGAATGCACGGGAAATCAGGGTTAATCTTTGGGGAATGGCCGCAAGGGGGCGAGGTGTGGGCGTTTGTGGGGGCTGTCGCGGGTGAGTGACGGTCTATTTTGCACAGGAAATGGGGCGAACTGAACGAGGGCGGCGGCGGGAGAGGAGGACGGAGGCGGCTGCGAGGAGAGGGAGGGCGGCGGCGGGCTCGGGGATGGCGGTGAGGACGGTTACAGAGCCTTGGGTGTAGAGCTGAGAAAGGTCGAAGGTGGCGATGGCGGGGTCGGGTAGGGAGATGGGGGAGAAGGTGAGGGAGGGGTCGAAAACGGTCCAGGAGAAGAGGTCAAAGGTGTCGCCGGGGCGAAGCTCGGCGCCGGGGAGGAGGCGGAGGGTGAGGGGGCCGAAGGGGATGGCGACGCCGCCGATGATGAGGCGGTCGTGGTCGGAGGGGGTGCGGAGGTCGAGGGTGGCGCCGGCTTCGAATTGGGTGACGAGTTGGTCGGAGGTGGCGGCTGGAAAGATGGAGAGGGTCGCGGTGGGGGAGGTCGGCGAGCCGGGGGAGAGGGTGCCGAAGAGGACGAGGTTGGCGGAAGCTGAGAGGGAGTCGATGCGACCGGCGCCGGTGAGGTCGCCGGTGACTTGCAGGGTGTCGGCGAATGCGAGGCGGGAGTTGGGGGCGAGGGAGATGTTGGCCAAGCCGCTACCGCCGCTGCCGAAGATCTCGAGCGACGTGCCGGAGTTCAG
>JBBRUM010000544.1:0-2505 GCA_038247815.1 Tepidisphaerales bacterium
GAGCGCGCCGCGTTGTTGGACCACTTCACGGAGGACCGGCAGGAGGTCAGCGGGCGGCGGTCGAGTCCGCAGTGGATTTCGCTCGCGGCGGTGCTGGTGCTGGGAACCGGGCTGGCTGCGGCGCTGTACTTCGTGCTGGCACCGGACGGCAAGCCCCACGACCTTGATGTAATGTCCCCGTTTGCGCGCAACGACGGTCGAGTCGACGAATCTGCCAAGGTCAGCGCCGAGGCGGCCACGCGCCCGGTCGTTCTCGAAGGCGCCGACTCGAAGACCGGCGACGCCCTCGCCAGTGTCGCCCCCGCGCGACCCGGCGGTGCGGACGGCGCGCTCCCCGAAGCCGCCGCCCCCGACCGCTCCCGCGCCGCCGGCCGACTGGATCGCAAAGTCGCGTCGCCCGCCGCGCTGGCGATGCCGTCGGTGGGGTTGGCGGCGGCCGAGGCACCCGTGCGACTTTTGACGATCGCCTCCGCCGATCCGCTTTTGTCGCGGGCGCGCGTCGAGTCGGTGCTCCGCTCGGGCGGGTGGGCATTTATGGTCGCGCCGGCTGAGTCGGTCGGGGCGGCGGTCGGCGCCAGCCAAGGCGCAAACTTTGGAAACCAGCCACTCCCGTCGCCGAATAACTCCGGTCAGGCGCCGGAATCGTTGAACGACGGAACCTTGAACAACGCGCCGGTTCCGGCGCGACGTTCGGACGAGGCGTGGCCGGTTGCCACCCGCCCGACGCCCGCCCCGACACCCGCCCCGACGACATTCCCGACGACATCCCCGTTCGGTGGGGTCAGCGCGAGTTCCCCGCCGTCCACCGCATCGACCACCTCACCCGCCAACGAACCTCCCTCCGCCCTACCCGCCCCCGCCGGGGTCAACAAGTCGGAGCTTACTCCGCCGGTGGTATTTGGATCCGCCGCACAAAGCACAGAAGTCCTGGTAGTGCGCGTCGAGTCCGACCAGCTCGACGCCTTGGTTGCGGCACTCAATCAGATCGGCAGAACCCAAGTCCAAACCAGCCCCGACCTCCCATCCTCCGGGGCCGACCCCGGGGCAACCGGGCGGAAGTCACCCGAATTTCCCGCCCCCCGCGACCTCCAAAGCCCTGCGCCCGAAACGCCCAAGCAGGCGATCCCCGACGTCAGGCCGGCACGCATCGTGCGACTGGTCGTGCGGTTCGAAACGCTCGCACAGTCGAAGGTCGCCGGAACAGAAGGTATCGCCCCGACGACTACGGTCATGAGCCCCGCACAGGCCAGTAACCCCGCCACAGCACCCGCCACCCAACCGGCCACAGCACCCACCACCCAGCCGGCGACTCCCGGATCGAATTGAGACGGCGCATTTCGTACCACCCACCCCCCAAGCGAGCGGGGCCAATGCAGTTAGAAAAGAACTCGGTTGTTCTAAATGACAACACACGCCGGGCGTCTATTCTTTCCGCGTCGATCGAAACGCGAACGAAGTGAAGAACGCGAGTCGGTCGATCCAACGGGATTGGCGCGTTGCGGCTTCCCGGCTGGTGAAAATACCTACCCCCCCTGAGCCCCGAACGCATTCCCCGCGTTCGGGGCACTTTTTTGGGGGGGGGGCGAAGGGCGTAATCCGGCGCGAGGTGGTTTCTCAGGCCTTCTCACTCGGCTCATCGGGGTCCCACGGACGGCGGACTTTTTCCATCAGCTCGGAGAGCGTTTTCAGGTCGGCGACGGTCATGTGGCCGAGCTGTTTCTTGTGCAGCGAAAGGGTATCGGAATCCAAGCCGGCAACGACCTGCAGACCCTTGGGTGTGATGTGACAATGGATGACGCGGCGGTCTGACGGGCAGCGGACCCGCTTGGCGAATTGCTGTTCCTCCAGGCGGTCCAGCAAACGGGTGACATCCGGCACGCGGTTGACCATCCGGCGGCGGATCTCAAGCACAGGCAGCGGGTCGGGGCGGCAGCCGCGGAGGATCCGGAGGATGTTGTACGTCGACTCGGACAACGCCGAGTTCTTGAACATCTTCAGCCAAGGTTCACCGAGTATCTCGCGGGTGAGCACCAGGTTGAGATACGCCTCCTGCTCGGGGCAGGTAAACGGCTGGCGTTTTCCGATTCTTCCGGCGAGGCCGTCCATGGGCTAATGATAGACGACACCAATCATTGTGGCGACAGGTATTTACTGGCGCGTTAAGTTGTTGGGATGTTGTTGCTGTCAGTGATCAAGGGTTCGTGTTGGGGGCGAAGGGGTTGCGGGCACGTAGTGTGGACACCTCGCCGGCTGAGAACACGATCAGGCAGCCGCCGCCCCGCACGTGCCGCGTGGCTTGGCGCAGCGCCCGTGTGTTGGACGACGAGTTGGAGAACGGGTCGACCGGGATGAGCTGCGGTCTCTAATCGGCAAACACCGCAAGAAGGTAGTTCCCTATGAGCTTGATGTCGGCATGCCCAGCCGCCCGCGCCCGGGCGAGCACCGACGCCAGCACGACCCCCTCGACCCCGCCGGTAGGGATGGTTGGCGACGACGATCAGCGGC
>JBBRUM010000545.1:0-2504 GCA_038247815.1 Tepidisphaerales bacterium
CATCACCGTCCTGCTCGAACCCACCCTCGCCAGCCAAAGCGATGGCATCCTCCGCCCCGGCGACGGCGTCGTTTTCGACGAAGGCCACCCCGACCAAGACGAACAGGGCGGCCGCGTCTTCACCGTCAAACCCGTCCAAGCCCACGGTGTCCGCGGCAAGCTCATCGAGATCGAACTCTGGAAGGGCGACGTCAGCCTTCGCGCCGTGGCCGTGGGCGCGGTCGTCTGGAAAACCGACGACCCCTCCCTCCGAAAGCGCCTCGAACACTCGTTCTCCCGCGACGTCGTCGTCAACCGCGCGCCGGTCCGGGCAGAGGTCGTCGCGCGAGTCGGCGGCGTGCTCAAGCTCACCCTTTCCGACGGCGTGCACACCGCCTCGGCTGAGTGGGAGGGGCGAACGGTGGAAAAGGCCGCGAAGTTCCCCGCCACCGTCGAGGTGCTCTGCGAGCAGATCGGCCGCCTCGGCGACACCCCCTTCGAACTCGGCGAACTCCGCGCCGACCTCGACGGCGGGCCGATGATCCCCAAATCCGTCCTCAACGATCTCCGCCGCAAGTGCGTCGAAGACCTCCAAGCCGAGCGGTCACGCCGCCGCCCCCACGCCGTCGTCTCCCCCGGCGGTTTGGACAAGCTCCGCGCCTCCGCCGCCGCCCTCGGCGCGCCGCCCGAACTCCCCGCGACCCCGCAGCTGCACGTCCTCGCCCGCGACCTCGAACAACTCGACGCGGTCTTGGCGTACCGTGCCCAGGAGCCCGCGGTGGAAGGCCCCCGCATCGGCGCGATCTACGCCGACTTCGAAGACGTCCGCCGCTACAAAGACGCCGTCGCCCGCTGCCGCCAAGCCGGCGCGCCCATCGCCCTGGCCACCGTCCGCGTCGTCAAACCCCGCGAAGAGGGGCTCCTGCGCTTCGTTCTCGAATGCCAGCCCGACGCCGTCCTCGTCCGCAACCTCGCCGCCCTCGCCGTCACCCGGCACTTCGCACCCCACATGCCCCTCATCGGCGACTACTCGCTGAACGTCTCCAACGAACTCACAGCCGACCTCATGGCCCGCGAGGGCCTCCGCCGCATCGTCGCCAGCTACGACCTCAGCTGGAAGCAGCTCGGCGCCATGCTCGGCAGGGTCCACCCCGGCTGGTTCGAGTGTGTCGTGCACCAGCACATGCCGATGTTCCACATGGAGCACTGCGTCTTCTCGCACCTGCTCTCCAACGGCACGGACTACCGCACCTGCGGCCGCCCCTGCGAAACTCACCGGGTCGAACTCAAGGACCGCGTCGGCCAGCCGCACCCGCTCCTCGCCGACGTCGGCTGCCGCAACACCGTGTTCAACGCCGCCGCGCAGTCCGCGCTGGAGTACATCCCCGAGATGCTCGCCCTGGGCGTGAAACACTTCCGCGTCGAGCTTCTCCGCGAAGCCCCCGCCGAGGTCGACGGCCTCCTCCGCAAGTACGCCGACGTGCTCGCCGGCCGTGCCGACGCAGCCCAGACCGTGCGGTCCCTCCGCGTGCTCAACCAACTCGGCGTCACCCGCGGCACGCTCGACCGCGAGTGAGACCGCCGGCTGAGACCGCCGGCTGAGACCGCCTGCTGAGACCGCCTGCTGAGACCGTCGGTTGAGACCGCCGAGTGGCGCGTCAATCGAACCGCCCGGCGTATAGTGGGAGTGCCATGATCGTCCTCATCGACAACTACGACTCGTTCACCTACAACCTCGTCCAAAAGCTCGGCGAGGTTTTGGTGGAGCGCGGCGGCAACCCCGAGCGGGACATCCGCGTGTTCCGGAACGACAAAGTCACGATTGACGAGATCGAAGCCCTCCGCCCGACGCACGTCGTGATCTCCCCCGGCCCGTGCACGCCGAAGGAGGGCGGGATGTCCAACGACGTCATCCGCCACTTCGGCCCGAAGCTCCCGACGCTGGGCGTCTGCCTCGGCCACCAGTGCATCGGCTTCACGGCCGGCGCCATCGTCGAGCGCGCTGAAAAGCTCATGCACGGCAAGACCGACAAAATTCACCACGACGGTCTGGCCATCTACCGCGGCATGCCCAACCCCTTCACCGCCACGCGTTACCACTCCCTGATCATCCGCCGCGGCACGCTCCCCCCGGAGTTCGAGGTGACGGCATGGACCGCCGACGAGGAGATCATGGGCGTCCGCCACAAAACCTGGCCGCTGGAGGGCGTGCAATACCACCCCGAGAGCTTCCTAACCGAACAGGGCGAGAAGCTGCTGGGTAATTTTTTGTCGAAGTAGCCGCCGCTTTGGAGGTAGACTCAGGTCATGAGATCACCTTTCCCCGGGATGGATCCGTACCTCGAATCGTCTTGGCGTGATGTCCACGTCAAGCTCGTGGCGTTCGTCGCCGAGGTGCTCACGCCGCTCCTCCCGCCGGGACTGCGTGCGCTCTCCGAGGAAGACCTCACTGTGCTCGGTGACGATCACGACTCGATTTCCAACGTGCGACCCGACGTCGCCGTCACTGAGGTCGGCCCTGCCCG
>JBBRUM010000546.1:0-2503 GCA_038247815.1 Tepidisphaerales bacterium
ACCGTGTCCACCGCAAGCCGGTCGCCCCCGAGCAACTGCGCCGTCACCACCCGCGCCCCCGCCCGCCCGAACCGCACCTGCCCCAGCACCATCTCGTCTCCGGCTTCCCCCACCCTCACCTCGCCGCCCCCCGGCAGCACCGCATCATCCAACCTCCACTGCATCGTCCGCTGCTCCTCCCCGCCAAACGCCCGCACAGCCGCCCCCAGCTCCTGCCCCTGCCGCGCCGTGAGCAACGCCGACCGCGCCCCCACCCCCAGCACCGCCGCATGCCGCTGATCCCCACCACCCAAATGATGAAACGAAACCCGCGTAAACACACCCCCCACCTCGGCTGCCACCAGCTTCAACGCCTCCCCATCTCCGCCACCACCACCCCCGCCCTCGCCCACTCCCAGCGACGACCGCGTCCCATCCGAAATGACCCGCAACTGCCGCACCGGCTGACCCGTCGCCTCCCGGCCCACCGTAGCCGCAATCCGCAGCGCCCCCGCCAAATCCGTCTTCCGCGCCGACAACTCCATCCGCCCGATCGCCGCCTTGGCCGCGTCCAAGTCATACCCCGCCGGAAACACCAGCCGCGCCGGAGCCCCCGCCGTAACTATCGCCACCGCATCCCCCCCCTCCGCCATCCGATCCACCGCCGCCATCGCAACCGCCTTTGCCCTCTCAAAGTGCGACACCCCAGCGCCTCCCCCACCTCCGCTTGGGCCCCCCCGCCCCACTCCCCTCAAACCCCATCGAGTACGAATCGTCCAACACGATCACCTGCAACCCGGCCTGCCGCGCCAGCCCCGACAACGCCTCCCCCCCACACCCCATCGGCCTCGCCATCGCCAGCCCCAGCAACCCCAACAGCAAACACCTCACCGCAAGCAGCAACCACTGCTCAAACCTCAGCCGCTTCCGATTCCGCTTCATCGCCCGGAGCAAAAAATCCATCGCCGCCCAACTCTGCTCCCGAAACCGCCGCCGATTCAAAAAATGAATCGCCAGCGGAATCGCCGCCAGCGCCACACCCGCCACCAAAAACCCGGGCGTCAGTAGATTCACAAGACACCCCCTGGGAATATCAGATGTCGGAAGTCAGATGTCGGATGTAAACGCGATGTCAGATGTGCCATGTCGGATGTCAGATGTAAATACAACAAGTCCGCACCCCTCCCCCCACTCGCCCTCACATCTGACATCTGACATCCCACATCTGCCATCACTTCACTCTCCCCATCCGGTCGGCTAAAAACTGCGTCAGCGCCACCTCCAGCCCCTCGCCACTGCTCAGCCGATGAAAATCCACGTTCATCCCCCGACACGCCCGACTCAGCTCCTCCGTAAACATCCGCAACTGCTCCAAATACCCCGCCCGCAGTGCCCGCGGTTCGGTCAGCAGCTCGCCGGCTTCCTCCAGCCCCTTGAACAGCGTGATCTCCTCAAACGGAAACTCGATCTCAGCCGGGTCCAACACCTGAAACACAATCACCTCGTGCTTCCGATACCGCAAATGCCTCAGCCCCTTCACCAGCGCCTCAACATCGTCAAACAAGTCCGACACCACCACCACCAGCGATCTGTGCGTCAGCTTGTCTGCCAGTTGATCCAGCACCTTCCCCGCGCTCGTCTTGTTCCACCGAGGAACGCCTTGCAACTCGTTGACCACCAGCTTCCACTGCGCCGGCGAGCTGCTCGCCCGGAAGTACCGGCTTAGCGTCTGGTCGAACACCGCCAGCCCCACCGAGTCCTGCTGCTTCACCGCCATGTACGCCAGCGCCGTGGCAATCGCCGTCGCATGGTCGTATTTCGTCCAAATCTCGCCCCCCTCCCCCTTCACCGTCCCAAACCCCATCGACTCCGACGCGTCCACGCACAACACCAGCTCCAGGTTCGTCTCCACCTGGTACTGTTTCAAATACACCTTGTCATTCCGCGCCAGCACCTTCCAATCCACGTGCCGAATGTCATCCCCCTGCACATACGGCCGATGCTGCGCAAACTCCACGCTCGCCCCCTGATACGGCGACCGATGCTGCCCCGTCAAAAGCCCCTCCACAATCAACCGAGCCCGCAACTCCAACGCCCCCACCCGCGCCAAAACGCGCGGGTTCAAATACTGCCTGTAGTTCGATCCCGCTTCGCTCATGCCATCGCCTTCACAACCTCGACCACCCACGCCTCCGGCCACAACTCCGCACCCCGCCTCACCCGCCAACCCACCGCCGCATCTTCCCGCGCCAGCCCCTCAACGAAAAACCCCTCAATTCCCGCACCCAAACCACGCGCCTCCCCCGCATACAGCCAACCGTCCGACTTCTCCAACACCATCTGCTCCCCCTCCAACGCCAGTCGCTCGGCGCCCGAAATGTCAAAAATCACCACCACCCCCGCCCCTCCACAAGTCAGCACGGAACTTCCATCTATCCAATTCACGTCCTTCACAATCCCAATCACCTCGCACCAGCCTTTCTCGCAAACCGCGTTCCCGAAGCCTCGCCACCCACCTCATACA
>JBBRUM010000547.1:0-2502 GCA_038247815.1 Tepidisphaerales bacterium
CACGGCGAGGATAAGCAGCACAACGGCAATGAGTCCGACTTCGATCACCTGCAACCTCCGACCCCTCCGATTCTTCCACGACTCTACCCGACAATCCAAAAACTACCGCGCCTTTTCCGCAGAAACCTGAACGCCACATCTCGGGCAAAAAATCGCCTCGTGACTAACGTCCTGCCCGCACCCCGGCCGGGGGCAGGAACGCCCGCCGTTGAGGTCCCGTGCAGTAGGTGATCTTGCCGACGCTGCGGTTGATCCGCCCCGCCGATTCCCGTTCGAGTTTCGGATCGCCGACACAACCACCGCGCCGACCACAAACAAGATCACCAGCGCCACCGTCGAGAGAATCAAGAGGGGATAAAGAAAAGTCGCCGAGCCCAAAACGCCCTCCATCGCAACAGACCATCCTAGGTACACCGACGCCGCGCCCGTTGCTGACCCATCGTACGCCGGGAAAGCGCCAGCCCACACCGTACACAGAACTTGGCGTGCCCCGGGTTGCGGTGCTGGCAGGTCGGATGACCGCACTCCGCCTCCGCGGCATAACCATCGCCTCCCACCCCATCCCCCCGCTGGCGCGCTTGTACCCCGTTGCGGTTCTTCACCGCCGACGAAATCACCGCCCACACTGCGATCACCATCGCAACTTCCACCAATCAAAGAACGCAAAGTGAATGTTCACCTAGACAATCTCCTGCCCAGTCGGCAGCGTCACCGGCGAATCTTGAACAGGCTTGCCGCAAATCAGGCAAAATTTGTCGGATGGGTGCGGATACGCCCCGCACCCCCCACACCGCCGAACCTTGTCGATTAACTGGCAGCCACAGTGCATGCAAAACTGGTCCGAGTTCGCCACGGCCCGGCTGCACTTCGGGCACGACGGTAAGACCGGCTGTCCCGTGGCACCTGAACGTTGTGCCCCCGGCAGCGGCGGCGGAAGCATTCCGCCCGCGCCCCCGCCTGCCACCACCCTCCCGAGGTCCTTCGAAAACTCGTCAGCCGAAGTGTACCGACTGCCCAACCGCGAATACGCCTTCTTGAAAATGTCGTTCATCGCCAGCGGAATCGTCGGATCCAAGTCCCTCGGCAACTCCGTCCCAGCCGGTCGGTCGCCCGTCAGCAGTTCGAAGAGGATTACGCCGCAAGAATACAGATCGCTGCGGCCATCCAACGCCGCCCCGGCTGACCGCTGCTCCGGCGACATGTAAGCGATCGTCCCCGCCAGCTCAGACCCCTTCTCTATCGACGCCGTATACGCAATCGAAACTGCCGTGAACTGCGCAGCTCGCTGACCGAGCCCAAAGTCCGTCAGCTTGATAAGTCCCGGTACGGCAAACCCCTCAGTCGCCGTCCGTTCGTGTACGAGCACGTTCTCCGGCTTGATGTCGCGGTGCACCATCCCCGAAGCGTGCGCATAGGCCACCCCCGCCAGCACCTGTCGCAAGATCTCAGCCGAAGCTTTCCACCCCGGCTTGCCCGCCTGCATCAGCCCCCGCAGCGATGTCCCCGGAACGAACTCCATCGCCAGATACGGCGGGACGGCGTACGGGTCGAAGTTGATCGGCTTGACGATGTTGGGATGGTCCAAGCCATGCACCGCCACGCCCTCCCGCTGCAGCGCCCGGACGTACTCCGAATCCGTCGGCACCTTCACTGCAACGACACGGTCCGTCCACACATGGTGCCGTGCCCGCCACACCTCGCCAAAAGCGCCCGCCCCCACCTTGGCTTCCAACACATACTCCCCAACCCGGTCACCCGCATTCGGCATGGACATGCTCCCTTGTAGCTATCGACACATATTAACAGAAGCCGCGACCCCCAATGGCTATAAACAGCCGCCAATGTTAGACCCGGCTACCGACTAAACCGCCCCTCACTCACCCCATCCCCCCCACCGCAGCACTCACCTGACCTGCTCCGCCAGCCAGTCGAAAATTAACAGGTTGTACGCCCCCGCCACCAGCACCCCCAACAAAAAAAACGTCCACCCCGCTGCCCCCGACACCCCCCACCCCAGCAACCACGCCAGCAACACGGCCTCCCCCACTGTCACCCCCCCCACCAGCCATGCCCCGGCTGAATTATTATCCCGCCTCGCCACCCACCCCACCACAAGCACGAGCGCCCACGGCCCCACCACCACCACCCCCAACCACGCCAAAATCCTCCCCGCAGCCGCCAAGATCGCCCCCCGAGTCTCCACCGGCGTCTGCCACCAAGTTATCCCCCCCACCACCACCGCCAACCCCACCACCCCCGACACCACCTTGCCCGTCGTCGACTTCAAGAGGTCCATGACGACATCATAGCAAACGCGGGAAAAATGCCTCACAGCTAACGGTCCCGCAGTAATGGATGTCGCCTGATTAAAGCCGCTCTCTCGATCACCGTAACTTCCGTAGAACCGCTTCTCGGCGCGAGGAACACTCCGGCAACCCCATAGGTTGCATAGCGAAAGGGGAAATGCAGCCCCTCCCTATTTTCCGGCCGACGCGGAAAGCG
>JBBRUM010000548.1:0-2497 GCA_038247815.1 Tepidisphaerales bacterium
CGACCCCGACAAATGGTGCGCCACCGCCCTCGCCCGCCTCCAAGCCGCCGCCACCGACCCGCACTCCTCCGACCTCGCCGTCGAACTTGCCACCGAAACCGCCCACCGCCTCGCCCACCTCCGCGCCCAACTCGAACACGCCCGAAAACTGTGCCAGTCCGTCTACCCAAAGCTCGCCGATCACATCGCCGCAAGTGTTGAACCATATCTGGACAGATGGGAATCCGAGTTCGCCCAGCCCGGCGGCGTTTGGTCGCTGAAATTGCCCGCGATTGGCTTCGATAAAGCGCCGTCGGTCAAGAAGGACGTCGCGGGAGGCGATACCGCAAAGGAGGTGCTCAAACATTTAAAGGAGCAAATCAAGCTCGGCCCCCTCCCCGGCGGGCTTCCCCCCGACCCCGTGTTCTTCGCGTCCGCCTCCGCATCCTCCGTCCCGTTTGTCCGCGAGCTGCTCCGCCTTTACGCGCACTTTCAAATCGCCCACCGCGCCGCCAAGGACGCCCGCCGCCAGCTCGATTTCTCCGACCTCGAGCGTTTCGCCCTTCGCCTCCTCCGCGACCCCGCCACCGCCGCCCCCTCCGAGATCGCCCTCCAGCTCCAATCCCAGTACGCCCACGTCCTCATCGACGAATCGCAAGACATCAACGCCGTCCAGAACACGCTCCTCTCACTGATCTCCACCGATTCTTCCTCCCGCCCCTCCAACCTCTTCTCCGTCGGCGACGTCAAACAGTCGATCTACCGCTTCCGTCTCGCTGAACCCGAGCTTTTCCTCGACCGCCAGCGCACCTACACCGCCGCCGGTCGGGGCACTGTCATCCTGCTCAAGGAAAACTTCCGCTCCCGCGGCCCCCTGCTCGCAGCCGTCAACGCGGTCTTCTCCCGCCTCCTCCTCGGCGGCCGCACCGAGATCGACTACGCCCACGGCCACACCCTCTTCCCCGGCGCAACCTACCCCCAGCCCAACCCCCTCGCATTCACCGGCGCCCCGCTCGAACTGCACATCCTCCCCCCCGCCGACCAGGCAGCCCCAGCCACCGATGTCGAAGACCCCGCCGACACCGACACCGACACGACCGAATCCGCCCCGCCCTCCGCCGCCGCCTCCGACGAAGACCTCGAAAACATCGAACGCGAAGCCGCCCTCATCGCCCACCGCATCCGCCAGCTCATTGGCCTTGCCCCCAGCCCCGGCGGCGAAAGCAAGCACGCACTCGTCTTCGACAAGGCCTCGGCGGACGCCCCGTTAAGGCCGCTGCGGTACTCCGATATCGCGATTCTACTGCGGTCGGCGCAGGTGAAAGCGCGGCAGTTGTCGGCTGTCCTGCGGCGGCACGGCATCCCCGTCCATGCCGACGCCCGAGGCGGGCTGCTCGCGGCACAGGAGGTCCGCGACGTGCTCGCCATTCTCGAGCTTCTCGAAAACCCCGACCGCGACCTCGCCCTGCTCACCTACCTCCGCTCGCCCCTGGCCGGCATCGCCCCCAACACCGCCGACGAAGACATCGCCCGCGCCCGCGCTGCCCATCCCACCCTGCCCTTCAGCCAAGCCGTTATCACCTTCGCCGTCGGCACACACCCCTCCGCCCTCGCCCTTCAACCCGCCCTCGCCCTGCTCTCCGCGTGGCGCGTCCTTGCCGCCCGCCTCTGCGTCGCCGAAACCCTCGACCACATCCTCGCCCAAACCCATTTCACCGCCCATCTCGCCGGCTTGCCCGACGGCCACCAGAAGCAAGCCAACCTCGCCGAACTCCTCTCCCACGCCCGGTCCTTCTCCCCCGCCGACAGCGCCGAATCCACCAGCTTTTCGGCCTTCATCCGCGCCCTCGAGGATCTCTCCGACCTCGCCCAGCCGTCCGTCTCCCCCGGCGAGGACGACGTCGTCCGCATCCTCACCATCCACAAATCCAAGGGCCTTGAATACCCCGTCGTCTTCCTCCCCGATCTCGCCAAACGCCTCAACGAGCAAGACCTCAAAGGCGACCTGCTCATCGGCAAGGACACCTTCCTCGCCGCCAAAGCCGTCGACGATTCCCGCCGCGCGCTCTACCCCTCCCCGGCATGGGTGATCGCCCGCGCCAGCCGCCGCAGCCAAGTGGTCGCCGAGGAGCTCCGCGTGCTCTACGTCGCCCTCACCCGCGCCCGCGAGCACCTGATCCTCGTCGCGACGCCCTCAGCCAAGCTCCTCGAACAGCTACGGCTGCAATACGACCCCGCCGAGCCCCTCACCGAGTCCGACGTGCTCTCCGCGTCCACCCCTCTGCACTGGCTTCTGATGTCCGTCGGCGAAAACTCGCCCCACCTCCAACTCACCCACCACACCGCTGGCGACATCGCCCGCCTCGCCGCCTCCCATCAAGCCCCCACCGCCACCGAAGTCCCCGAGCCCCTCCTATCCCTCCGTCCCCTTTCCTCGCCCCCCACGTCCCCCCTCGCCACCTCCATCCTCTCCCGCCTCTCCCGCCCCTACCCCCACCGCGCCGCCGCCTCCCGCCCC
>JBBRUM010000549.1:0-2486 GCA_038247815.1 Tepidisphaerales bacterium
AGGACGAGCTTCATCTGGCGGATGCGTTCGGCGAGATGGTTTTGCTGGTTCATGATCTGGCGGTTGACGCTGGCCATGGCGCGGTCGTCGGCGCGGTAGATGTCCATGGTGAGGGTGCGGGCGATGGCGGCTTCGACGAGGTGGCAGCGGGCCGTACCGCCGCTCGAGCCGCCGCCGGGTCCGATGGGACTGGCCCCGCCGTCCTGCCAGTCTGGTCGGACGACCACGTGCACGCCGGAGGTGCCGTACGACAGCAGGCCCCACCGCGGCGGGAGTTCCTTCCGCTGGATCATCCCAGCCGGGGCGAGGATGTAGTGCAGGTTGGCCATCGGGGCAGCCAGGCACGCCGCGAACTTACCCAGCCCCACCCGCTGCGACAGACACTTCTTGCGTTTGCGGCGACGGCGGTTCCCGGATCGCTCCATCAGCGCCAGACTCAGTTGCCCGTCCTCGCTGACGTCTCGGAGGAAGTCCGCCCGGGACGCCTTGCACTCGATGAACACCGTCTGGTGAATCGGGGTGGGCAGGAACAGGTAATTGTGGTGGCGGCGGAAGAGCCCGGTACCCACCGCGTCGACTATGCCCAGCCCCGCTAGGCGAACCTCAGCGGCGATGCAGCGGTACCCCATCCGGTACAGCCACCGGCATGCCTCGCGCTTGAGCAGTTTGTGAAGATCCGTTTCGCCGGCCATGCGCGGCACTCCTTTGCCAGTCTCAACAGTCTTGTTCGTGCGCTTCCTTGGCACGACATTAAAATAGCCCGCCCAAACCGGAGAGCAACACAAATCCTACGACTTCTTCGCCGGCCCGAGGTCGAAGAGCGGGTTGGATAGCACAGGCTTGCCCACCGGTTTCTTGTCGTCAGCCTGTGGCGACTGCCGGCGCGGGGCGTGGTTTGAGGGAGCGTGGACGGTAATTGCGGGCACGGGGCGTGCGGCTTCTACCGGAGGAGGTGGCAGCGGCTCGGGGAGCTTCGCCTGCGGCAGCGGTTCGGCCGCGGTCGGGTCGCCGCGGAAGAGTTTCGCGTTGAAGGGTTTGAGGAACTCCGTCCACCACGCGTTGTCGGGGGCGGGAGCGGGGTTGGTGCGGGTCGCGCCGAGGGACATGGTCATTTTCGCGTCGAGGTTGTCGATCGCGTGGATGAAGATCGCCTCGGGGGTCATGGGCACCTTGGCAGCCCCGTGTTCTGGCAACCCGTGGTGGGAGAGAACGAGGTGCTGCAGGGTGTCGACAAGAATTCGCGGTAGCGGTTCGCGGCGTTTTTCGCCGACGACGCGAGCTTTGTCTTCGATCCAGAGCGCGGCTTTTACGACATGGCCGACCAGTTGTCCGCCGTTGGTGTAGTTAAAGGCGGCTTCGTAGGACAGTTCCCAGGTCTTTGCGATGTCGTGTAGGAAGATGCCCGCCAGGGACAGGTCTCGCGAGACGCCGGGGTAGAGCGGTACGAGTCGGTCGGCGACCTCGAGCATGTTGAGGGTGTGCTCGAGCAAGCCGCCTACGAATGCGTGGTGAAAGCTTGAAGCCGCCGGAGCCCGCGCGAAGTCGTTCATCAGCGCCTCGTCGTCGAGAAACGCTTGGACGAGCAGCTTGGTTTCGGGGTGCTTGATCGTGCCGAGGATGTCAAAGAGACGCTGGCACATCGCGTCGATGTCTTTGGTCGTGGTGGGCAGCAGGTCGGCGATGTCGAACGTGCCGGGTTCGGCGGGGGAGAACTCCTCGACGATCACTTGGAGGTTGTTCTGGTAGTTCTCGACGCGGCCGCGAATGCGGACGAACGCGTTGTCCGGGAGGGCCGCGAACATCTCCCGGGTCGCGTTCCAGACTCGGGCGGTGATCTGGGTGGTGCGGTCGGAGACAAAAGCTTTGATGTAAAACTTGCCGTTGGAGGAAGCGGCGAGCTGGGCGTTGGTGATGACGACGACGTCGGAGATGACGTCGCCAGGTTTGCACTCGTTGAGATACGAAGGACGCATATCCCCGGAGTGTCACGAGTAATCGGCGTAGGGGCAAGGCATCTGTCATAAACGGATCGATTTGCACAACGCCGGAGTGAATGCGGTGTAGGGTTGGCGGGCGGGCGTGCAGGTCTTGCTGACCGGGGCCACGTGGTGGGGTGGAAGGACGTTGTAAGGTTCGCGGGCGGGCGGGCAGGTCTTGCTGACCGGGAGCACGTTGTGGGGTGGAAGGACGTTGTGGGGTTCGCGGGCGGGCGGGTCTTGGGGCGGTTTGGGGGCCGATGGGGCATGCTGGAGCGTGGCGGGCGGGCAGGGCTTGGGCATGAAATCTCGGAGAATGGGTCGTCGACTGTGCCTGTGGGTGGCGATCGGGGCGGTCGGGCCGGCGGTTTTTCCGACATTCGCCGTAGCCGAGAGGATCACGGGTGTGAAGTTTGCCGTGTTGGATCAGTCAAGAATCAACATTGCGCTGATGCGTGACCCGACGGCGGCACGGCCGTTGGAGCAGGACTTCGCAGGGGGGTTTGTCAG
>JBBRUM010000550.1:0-2472 GCA_038247815.1 Tepidisphaerales bacterium
ACGCCTCGGTGGTGAGGGAATACTTTGAGTCAAAGAGGAACGGCTCGCTGAACAGGACCGACGCGTTGCTGAACTCGGTGCCCGGTTCGAGGCTGACGCGGAAGCGTTGCCCCGCGCCGGTGAATGCGCGGTCGGTGAAGATGTCGCCGGCGCTGGGGGGAAGTTGGCCGATGTCGAAGTTGCGGTGTTCGAATGTGAGGTTGCCGCCCACTCCGCCGTTGGAATTGACGCCGGCTCCGACGTTGAAGCTGCGGAATTGCCGCTCGGTGACCTCGACAAGCACGTCGCGGTAGTTCGGATCGCCGCCGACGGGGGTGATCGTCGCGTTCTGGAAATACGGCGTAGCGCGGATGCGTTCGACGGCGTCGGTGAGCTCGCTGGAGTTGTACAACTGCCCGGGCTGAACGCGCATTTCGCGGAGGACGAGCTTGTCCATCGACTGGGCGTTGCCCTTGACGAGGATCCGCCCGACCCGGAAGGGCTTGCCTTCGCTGATTCGGTAGACGAGTTCGACCTTGCCGGCTTCCTTCTGGAACACGGCCTGGGGGCTGATGCGGAGGTACTCGGGGTTGTCGCTCTGCGGCTGGAAAATAAATCCGAAGGGAGAGAATACCTTGACCATCTGGCGGACGTCGCGCTGTTCGATTTCGCGGTCGTAGAAGTCGCCGGCGTTGAGGCGGAGGTTCGCCCGGAGGGCCGCGTCTTCCACGGTCTTGTTCCCCTCGAAGGTGACTTTCTCGACCACATACCGTTTGCCCTCGTCGATCACGAAATCGACCTGGGCTTGACTCAGATCGGGGGAGAAGCGCAGCCGTCGCCCCACCCGCACGTCGAAGAAGCCCTTGCTCTCGTAAAACCGCCGGAGCGCGCCGACGTCGTCTTCCAACTGCTCGAAGTCCAGCCGCCCATTGCGGAAGACAAAGATCCAGCTGCGGGTGCGGATCTGTTTGAGCAGCGTGCCCTTCTCGAAACTCTGGTTCCCCGGGAACGACACCCGGCGAATGCGCACGTTGGGCCCCTCGACGATGGTGAAGACGAGCTCCCCTTGGGACGCCAGCTTTTCCTCGTCCACCTCGACGGAGGAGAACGGAAAGTTTTTTTCCTTGTATAAACGCTCGATATTCTGCTTGGCCAGGGCGATGCGGAACCTGTCGATGCTTTCCCCCTCGCGGACATCGACGACGTCGCGGATGAGCGGCGTGGCCACGGCTGCGTTGCCCAGAAAGCTGAGCGACGCGATCGTGCGCTGCTCGACGACGGTGAATACCACCACCACTCCGCCGGCGGCGGTCGGCTCGACCTTCGCCTCGACGTTGGAAAATCGCCGCAGTCGGAAGATCCGCTGGTAATCCTCCTCGACCGTGACGGGGTCAAACGGCTCGCCCTCGCGAGTGCGGACCGAGTTTAAGATCACCGAAGCCGAGGTCTGCGCGTTGCCCACCACCCGCACCCCCTCGACATTCAACCCCGCCAGCACCGAATCCACCCGGGGCCTCACCGGCAAAGTCGCCGGACCCCCGCCAGCCACCGTTCCGCCCGCCGCCTGCCCCCACGCGTCGCCCCCGCCCATTCCCGCCACCGTCGCCAGCACCGCCGCGCCCACCACCCACGCCCCGACCCGACCCCGCCCGAAGCTCACGACTTCCCCCCACGACATGCCCACTTTGACGCCATCCTTCACGTTCTTTCCACCGGTGATCACTCAGGGCGCTCCTCTGCCTGCGACGACTTTCCGCCAATGTCCGGCCAACGGCCCGACACCCCCCCGGGGAGAATACCCGCCCCCCCCAAGCTGTCAAAACCCCCGGCCCCCCTTGTCTTCCGCGCCACCCCAGACCGCCGAGTCTGACCGGCGGCGCCAGACCGTCTCCTCCCGCCCCACCTCGCCCTCTGTTACACTGTTGGCCCGTGCACACCTCCTCTCCCAACCACACCCGCACCGCCCAGGAGGAGATGCTGCGCATTCAGGTCGTCGAGCGAGGGATTACGAATCCCCGGCTTCTTGCCGCGCTGCGGGCCGTGCCCCGGCACCACTTTTTCCCACCCGGCACGCGCGACAATGTCTACGCCGACCGCCCCCATCCCATCGGCCACGGTCAGACCATCTCCCAGCCTTACATTGTTGCCCTGATGACTGACCGCCTCGACCTTCAACCCCTCCACCGAGTTCTCGAAATCGGGACGGGCTCGGGGTACCAAACCGCCGTCCTCTCACAACTTGTAGGCGAGGTTTACACCATCGAACGCGTGAAACCGTTGCTCGACGAGGCCTTCGAGCGGCTGCAGTCACTGCATTATAAGAATATCCGCTTCAAGCTCGCTGATGGATCAATGGGCTGGCCGTTCCCGTCGCCGTCGACCGGAACGTCGCCCGACGCGTCGCCCGATGCGTCGCCCCCCCCGTTTGACCGCATCCTCATCGCCGCCGGTCTGCCCAACCTCCCACGTCCCCTGCTGCTTTCCCAGCTCGCC
>JBBRUM010000551.1:0-2462 GCA_038247815.1 Tepidisphaerales bacterium
CCACGTCGGGCTTGCCGCGCGTTTCTCGACGACGGCTTTGAGCATGACGGCGTTGTACAGGTTGATGTAGTCCGCCAGCGGCTGGGCGGGGGCGCCCAGATCGACGAAACCGTCAATGTACGCATTGACCGCCGCAAGCCGGTCGCCGGTGAGCTTGGTGTAATCGACCCGGCCGGACACGACGACATCCTTAAACACGCCATCGAGCGCGGACACCGACCCAGCCGTCAGGGCGGCGACTGCGAGGAGCAGCGTGGGGAGAACAAATGCGGGGGAGTTGTTCATGGTGGGGTTTCCTTCTTCGCCTAGTGGGCCATCGCCTTGCCGTTGACCTTCAGCTCGACCATGTGCACCCGGCTGGCGGGCGTCTTGTCCGTGCGGGTGGTGTTGCCCATTTTATCTGTCATGCCGAACGTCAGCACGCCCGTCGGGCAGCTCTGCACGCACGCCGAACACCGCACACACTGGGGGTCCTTCATCGGGAGGCCCTTGTTGGCGAAGTTCATGACGTCGATGCCCTGGTGGCAGACCGTGGTGCACACATTGCAGGAAATGCACTTTTTCTTCTCGGCGACTATGCCGAACTTCGAGAACCGGGCGTAAATGTGCATCAGCGCCGCCAGCGGACAGGCGAACCGGCACCACACCCGCCCGGAAAACCAGAAGTACAGCCCCACCCCGAAGATCCCGGCCCAGAGCAGGTCGACAAACCACTTGTAGTTGAACACCGGCATCCGTTCATACAGGTAGTGGAAGATCAGGTCCGGCCGCGAGCCGGTACCGAGGGTCCACCCGGCGACGCGCAACACGAGCAGCAACATCGCAAACGCCAGAAACACCTGCCCGACCATGTTGAACCGGTTCCAGAACGGGCCGTGCGGCATCTTCGTACGGTGGCGGTCGCCCAAGGTCTCGGCCAGCGCGCCGCAGGAACAAATCCAACCGCAGTACACACCCTTGCCGTAAAAATAGATCGCGATCGGGATGAAGATGAACGTCTGCGCGATGCTGATCCCCAGCCACCACCACATCGGCTGGTCGGTAAAGACGTTGAAGAAAAACAGCGGCCACGCGAGGATCAACCCGAAGGCCCGCCAATACGCCCGGTCGTGACCCATCGCGTCGTAAGGCTCGAAGAGCCTGTCGGCGATGCCGCCCATCGTCGTTCCCGTGGCGAACCAGCCGTTGTGCCCGGCCCAGGGAAGCAGTAGGAACGGAAGCACAAACAGGAAGAAGCACTGGATGAAGGCAAGGCAGATCGTCTGGTTGCGGATGTAGGGCGTCTTGCGGCGGCGGATGCGGTCGATCCCGAAGATCACGACGCAAGAGCAGTACGCCAGCGAGTAGTAAAATCCCGGCGACTTCAACGCCATCGACAGCACACCGAAAAGGTGCGCCGGGTTGGCGAACGACACGGAAACATGGCCCACCAGCCAGCCAGGCATGTTATACGGAAACCAGCCCAGCTTTTCCCACCAATGACCCATATCAAGAATCTTGTCGACCGCGGCGATCCCCGTGATATGGACCCCGCCCTTTTTCCAGTGGAACACCCAGATGCAAAACATCATGAACAGACTGAGCGTCACCCACCACTTCACCGATCGCTCGCCATGGATCGGCACGCCCGACCGCCGGAAGAAGTCCAGCGGGGCTTCTCTGCCGATCATCGAAAACACCACATCGTTGTCCAGCGACACCATCGCCCCCGCGCCGTCGGTGAGTTCGACCTTGTCGTCGTGGATCGTGGTGACTTTGCTTTCGGGGAGGATCGTCATCTTGCCCGGCGTCATCGCGCCCATGTACTTGCCGACCGCGGTGGACTGCCGCTCGGAGCTGGGGCGTTCGACGCGGACGTCGGCTGCGGGGTCGACCGCAAGCATGTGAACTTTTTCGACGTTCTCGGGTTTGGGGCGGTCGAGTTGTTTTCCGCGGAAGGAGAAGGTGACGTTGGCGCCGGCTTGCGTGCAGGCGATGGCGGTCTCGGCTGCGCTGTCGCCCCCGCCGACGACCAGCACGTTTTTCCCGGCGAATTCCTTGGGGTCGTGGAGGCGGTTGTAAACCTTGCCTTTTTCCTCGCCCTTGGCCCCGAGCTTGCGGAAGTTGCCGCTGCGCCCGATGGCCACGATCACCCGCTGGGCGGGGAGGGTTTCCATGGGCATGCCCTTTTGGGCGTTGAGGTATACCTTGAGCGTCCCGCCCTCGCGGGCGACGCGGTCCACGCGCTCCTTGCGGACTTCGACGCCGATCGTCTGGGCGGTGATCTCCTCGACGAGGCCCTCTTTCGTGTCGGCGTGGAACTGCAGGTCGCCGGCGGGGACCATGTCGGTGGGGTAAGTGAAGATGTGCTTCCCCTTGGGGAAGTTGACGATCGTCGAAAACTTCTCGGTGGCTTCCACGATGAGAAACTTCAGCCCGGCCTTCTTGGCTTCCAGCGCAGCGGCCATGCCCGAAACGCCCGC
>JBBRUM010000552.1:0-2432 GCA_038247815.1 Tepidisphaerales bacterium
CACCGTCGATGTTCTCAACATCATCGGCGACATCAACGGCGACGGCGGGCTTGACGCCTCAGACATCGACCCCTTCGTACCCTTCGCCAACAACGGCGGCGGACTCGGCGTCGCAGCCATACCCGAACCCGCGGCACTCTCCCTCCTGGCCCCCATCGGCCTGCTCCTCGCCCGTCGCCGCAGGCGCTAATCCCCCCTGCCGAGTAGGTCCCCACTCTTTTTTCCCCCGGCCACGCCCGACGGGCCGAGGCGGAAACTCTGTTGCCCTTCACCGGTAGCTTTTGCCGCCTGTAAAGCTGGGTGGTCTACGCGCAGAGGAAGTGCCTCAAGACCTCTGCCCAACCGATTGTGTTGTATAATTTACCGTCAAAAGTTCAGTGAATTTAGCCAAAAAATCTGTTGTCAACCCGCTTACAAAAGGTTAGCCTTACCGGCGGAACTAATTGCGACCGTCTCGGTGCCTGAAAAGAGGGAAAGAGTAGTTCAATCGCAAGCGAATGAGGACACAACCGTGTAAAACCACGGGAGTGTGTACCCACGGGCGAGCATACCCGCGAGGTCGACTTGATACTGCGCGCAGTCAACCGATTGAGGGATGGTTTCATCCCGAAAAGCGGCGGGCCGCAGGCGAGCGCAGTTGACTTGCCGATCCCACGAGCCGTGCCCATCACGTATCCGGAAATCTGGCCTGGACACGTCGTTGCGCGCGTCAGGCACTCTCCGCATCCTGCTTGCGATGATACTTAACTTTCCATTGAGTCAGGGCACTTTTGTGTTCTTGATCGATCCAATGCGTCAACTCTTCAAAGGAGAGAAACCTGTGCGTTTTCAAAACAGCAAACTTCGTCTGATCGCCTCCGGCGTACTCGCGGCGGCGGCTTTGTCCGGCGCGAAATCTGCGTTCGCCACCGTCTTTGCAAGTGAATCCTTCGACACCGGGTTCTTCGCGTCCCTCCCTGCGGGCTGGTCCACCCAGAACAACTCGGTACCCGTGGGCACCATTAGTTGGTTTCAGGGCAGCCCGACCGTCTTTCCTTCCTTTAACGGGACCAACGACGCTTACGCGGGCGTGAACTTCAACAGCGGTGCGGACACCGCGGAAATCAATAACTTCCTCGTCACCCCCATCATTAGCGCCCCAGCCGGTTCGCGGGTCAGCTTCGTCACCCGCGGTCCCAGCAATGCGTTCCCGGACCGCCTCGAACTCCGTGCAAGCCCGACGGGCAGCGCCAATGTCGGAACGACGTCCAACGACTTCGGCGACTTCACCGACCTCCTGCTCTCGATCTCCCCCGACCTCACCCCCGACTATCCCACCACTTGGACCCGGTTCCAAGCGACTCTCCCTTCCGCCTTTAACGGCCGGTTGGCCTTCCGGTACTGGGTTACGGACGGCGGTCCGCTCGGGCTGAACAGCAACTACATCGGCATCGACGCATTCCACGTCTCCGACCCCTCCGAGCCCCTCCCCGCGGCCAACCCCCCGCCGCCCCCCCCCGCGTCGATTGCAGCCGCCACTGGCGGGAGCCTGACCGGGAACATCGGCGAGCTCGGTCAAATCGACTGGTATAAGTTTGACCACGCCGGCGGCTCTTTCACCGTCAATACCAACGGCTCAACCCTCAGCGGTGACAACGACACAGAACTCGGCCTCTACGACAACAGCGGCAACCGCATCGCCAACGACGACGACTCCGGTGACGGCTTTCTCAGTCTCCTCACCCTCCCGAACCTTCAAACGGGAACCTACTACCTCGCCATTGGTGGATGGAACATGACTTTCGGAGCATCCAACTGGCAAGTCACCACCGACTCAACCGACACCGGCGCGTACATCATCAACGGCCTTTCCCTAGTGCCCGCCTTCCTCAAGGGCGACTTCAACTTCGACGGCGAAGTGCTCGACTCCGACATCCAGCTCTTCGTCAGCGCACTCACCGGAGACTTCTCCAGCCTCATCGCGCTCTTCCCCGGCCGCACCGAAGCCGACTTCACCTTCATCGGTGACTTCAACGGCGACGGCGAAGTGCTCGACTCCGACATCACCGGCTTCGTCGCGGCACTCCTCGGCGGCGGCGGCCGAGTCGCTGCCATCCCCGAACCCGCGGCACTCTCCCTCCTGGCCCCCATCGGCCTGCTCCTCGCCCGTCGCCGCCGCTAATCCAGCGGCGCCGATTCCACATCGTTAGCCACCCCGGCCCGCTTGCCTCAGGCACGCGGGCCGGGTTCTTTTTGGTCTTCTCCCCCTACCCCACACGCACGTCTCGGATCTGAACCTCGACACTCACCCGCCCGTTCCACTCGTTGAAGCTCGGCTCGACCGCCACATCAATCCGCTGCCCCTCCCTGAGCACGTCCGCCAGGTCGCCGCGGTTGAACGCGATCCCCTTGATCACCTTGCCCCCCTGCCGCAGAGAAATCTGCAGGTGATC
>JBBRUM010000553.1:0-2416 GCA_038247815.1 Tepidisphaerales bacterium
CTTCTCGAACGTCGCCACCGGCTTGAGCGTCTGCATCACCCGCACTGGCTCGTGCGCCTGTCCGATGAGCTGGCCGTGCGTTGGAGCTAATTCCCGCGCCGCCCGCCAATCGCCGTCGTCAAACCCCGGCGCGTCCCACCCCGGTAGCGACCGCCGCAAGTCTATCGACTCCCCATTGAGCAGGTCCGACTCAAGAATCTCCCCGAGCCCCACTTTCCACGCGCCGTCTGTTGTCACCAACTGCTTCGATCCGTCGGAACACTCCACCTCCAGCCGCGCCATCAGCATCGGCCTGTCCCCGTAAAACTGCCGCCCCCGCCACTCCACCGTTCCCGCGTACCACCCGTCGCCAAGGATCGCCGCCAGCACGTTCTCCCCCTTTTGCAGCAGCGCCGTCACGTCGTACGTCTGGTAGTACACCGTCTTGCGGTAGTCCGACCACCCGGGCGTCAGCTCGTCGTTCCCCACCTTGCGCCCATTGATCCGGGCCTCGTAAATCCCCAGCGCCGTCACATATAGCCGCGCCCGCACCGGCGACGCCGGCAGCGCCAGCCCCCTCCGCAGGTACGGCGGCGGGGCGGTCGTCCGCGGCCCGCCCACGTCGTCGGATGAGATCCACTTCCCGTCCAACTTGCCCCCGATCCCCACCTCGAAAAACGCCGGCGCGCTCCATTCTCCCTCCTTCCCCTCCGCGTCCCACACCCGCACCCGCCACACCACCCGCTGCCTGTCCGCCAGCCCCGGCCCCCCATACACCACCTGCGTCGACTCTGCCGACGACACCTTCCCCGTGTCGAACAGCACCTTCCCCGAAGCGTCACCGAACTCGATCCGATACGCCGTCTGCGCCGCCCCCGGCCGACCGTCTCGCAACTCCCAGCTCAGCCGGGGAAGGCGCTCGTCAATACCGATGGGGTCAATCAGGTACTCGGTGCGGCAGTGATCGGGCGGGTGGTTCATGTTGGATCCAGTTTAGAGGCTAAGGATGAGATCAAAAGTGTGGGCGGCGGGGAGGAGTACGCGGGTCAGGCGGGTGTCTTCCAAGGGCGTGGCGTGGGGGCGAAGGCTTGCGGGGAGATTCGAGGACGCGAGGTTCTCGAAGAAAGCTTCACCGGGCACGGGGGACTGGAAACGGAAAGTCAGGGATGTACCCGTCGCGGTGACGGACAGAAGCAGGGCGGTGGAGGAGAACAGCCGAGGGCCGGGGGGGGGAGCGACAGCGCGTTGGATATGGAGAACGTTGTGGCCGGGTCGGAGGAGGGCCTCGGGAAGCTGGAGGGTATGCAGGAGATCGTCGCCGTTGAGGACGATGCGACCGGGGTGCTCGCCGGGGCCGGAGGCCGTGGCGTCAAGGACGATGTCGCGGCGCCGGTATTGATGAACGGCGGAGACGAGCGAGCTTCCCCGAACGGCGATTCCCATCGGGAGCGAATGAAGCAGCAAGCCGGTGGTGGCCAGTACGAGGGTGCCGGTTTGAAAGGGAAGTCCGCGCCAGCCTTCATGTTGCGATTGAAACTCGGTCAGCAAGCCGGGCATCGGGTACTTGGTGGTCAGGCGGAGGGCGTCGTCGAGTTGCTCGGAGAGCATCGATGCGAAGCTCGCATCAGTGCCCCCGAACTCGCGGAGCATCCGAGCGATCATGTTCCAGGGACAATAGCCATACGGCCGGATCGTGGCCCAAGTGGCTGCGACGTGGCGGGCGCTGCGGAGAGCGCGGGGGAGGTCGGGGTAAAAAGGCCCGCAGGAAACAGCCCAGGCGTACTCCCAGTAGTCGCCACGTGAGAAGGGGGTTTTCTCCTCGGAGCCATCTGCGAAGATGGCAAAATCGGACCAGAAGGTGCCCTGGTCGTCGGCGAAGGCCGTGGAGATGCGCTGGGCGAGCGTGTCGGCGAGCGCGTGGTAGTGGGGTGGCTGACCGGACCAGGAGAGGAGGACATCGGTCATTCGGAGGGCGTTGAAGATGTTGACGTTGTGGTAAAGGGAGTAGACCCGGCTGAGGGGCTTGCCGCCTTCCTCGGTGCCCACTTTCCATTTGTCGAACTCGCCGTTGACGATGTCGTAGCCGTAAAACGGGGAGCTGGCGAGGGTGCTTTCGCCCCGCGTGTCCGAGCCGAAGAGGCCGCGGTCGGGGTCGAGCTTGGAGGCGATGTGGGCGTCGAGGGACTGGCGGAGTAGCGGTAGGGTGGAGTTGAGCAGGACGTTGTCGCCGGTGGAGAGGGTGTGCCAGTAGAGGGAGAGGACGGCGTAGTACAGGCCGTCGTCCTCGGCTTTGGACCAAGGTGAGCCGACGAGTTGAGAGAACGACGTTTCGGCTGGGCCGTTCTCGGGTCGTGAGATGCTGGGGTTGGCGAGAAGCAACGGTGCCCAGCGCCTGCAGAATTCCGGGTTTCCGGCCGCGGCGAGGTAGCTGGTGCTC
>JBBRUM010000554.1:0-2413 GCA_038247815.1 Tepidisphaerales bacterium
AACTTGTTCTGGTCCGGCGCCTTGTCATAGCTGTACCCCGGCGAAAGCATCATCCCCTCCACCCCCAACGCCATCATCTCGTCAAAAAACGCCCGCACGCTCTTCGCGCTCGCCCCGTCAAACAGCGTCGTGTTCGTCGTCACCCGGAACCCGCGCTTCACGGCTTCCCGAATCCCCTCCACCGCAATGTCGTATCCCCCTTCGCGACAAACAGCAAAATCGTGATTCTCCTTCTGCCCGTCTATGTGCACGCTAAACGTCAGATACCGACTCGGCGTGAACAGGTCGATCTTCTCCTTCAACAGCAGCGCGTTCGTGCACATGTACACGTACTTCCTCCGCGCCACCAGCCCCGCCACAATCTCCTTGATCTGCGGGTGCAGCAACGGCTCGCCGCCCGGGATGCTCACCATAGGAGCCCCGCACTCCTCAGCCGCCTTGAAGCACTGCTCCGGCGTCAACTGCCTCTTCAAAATGTGCGCAGGGTACTGAATCTTCCCACACCCCGCGCAGGCAAGGTTGCACCGAAACAACGGCTCGAGCATCAGAACAAGCGGATACCGCTTCCTCCGCGCCAGCTTCTGCTTCACCACATAGCTCGCCACAGTCCACATCTGCGCTACGGGAACGCCCATTCGATAACTCCGGCAAAAGCTTCCAAACCACCCCGCCCCGCACGATCCAATTCTAGGGTCCACCCCCATCCAACACCAACTCCTCCCATATCATCCCACCGACGCTCCCTCCCACTCCATGCCCCCTCCCTCCATCCTCATCCTCACCGCCCTCGAATTCGAAGCCCGCCCCATCGCCCGCGCCCTCCATCTCACCCTCCACCGCCCCTCCTTTTCCTACTCCTCCCCCAACTCCCCCGTCCGACTCCACGTCGTCGGCCCCCGTGCCATCCACCTCCCCCCCGCCCCTCACTCCGGTTCTTGTCGCGCCGTCATCATGGCCGGCCTCGCCGGCGCACTCTCCCCCACCCTCGGTTTCGCCGACCTCGTCCTCGACGACCAATCCACCCTTCCCCTCCTCCCCTCCGACGACCTCCCCCGCCTCCCCTTCCACACCTCGCCCACCCCAGTCTCCACCCCCGCTGAGAAACACCAACTCCACCTCGCCACCGGGTCCCACATCGTCGAAATGGAAAACGCCATCGCCCGCGCCTGGGCCTCCTCCCACCACCTCCCCTTCGCCGGCATCCGCGCCATCTCAGACACGTCCTGCGAACTCCTCCACCCCGCCACCTCCCGCATCATCGACCGCCGCGGCCAACTCCGTCCCCTCCGCCTCGCCTCCGAACTCCTCCAACACCCCCCTTTCCTCCTCCACCTCCTCCGCCTCCGGAAAACCTCCGTCGCCGTCGACCGCCTCGCCCGAGCCGTCGCCGCTATCGCCCAATCCGTGGCCCGGTCCACCTAACCGTGCTACGTCGTCGTCCGCCCCGCCAGCCCCGCAATAAGCTCCGACAGGTCGTACGGATCCACCGGCTTGGATATGTGCAACTGAAACCCCGCCCGCAGCGCCTTCCGCCGGTCCTCCCGGTGCGCAAACGCCGTCAGCGCAATCGCCGGAAGCTGCCGCGCCGAATAACCCGCCGCCCGCACCTCCCGTATCAGGTCGTACCCGTCCCGCAGAGGCATGGCGATGTCGCTCACCAGAATCTCCGGCACAAACGCCTCCAGCGCCAACAGCGCCTCGTCCACCGACGCATGAATCGACAGCACCGCCCCCACCCCCGCCAACACCTTCTCCACCAGCCGCCGAGCATCGGCTTCATCGTCGACCACCATCACCCTCACCCCGTCCAGTCGCGGATGTCCGTCCCCCGACCCCGCCATTCCCCTCCCGTCCTCGTCCACCTCCGCCCCCACCGCCCCCATCGCCCGCGCCGGCAAGTCAACCACAAACCGCGCCCCCTTCCCCGGACCGTCGCTAAACGCCGAAATCGTCCCCCCGTGCAACTCCACCAAATCCTTCGCGATCGACAACCCCAGCCCCAACCCCCCATGCTGCCGCCGCGTGGAGCTGTCCGCCTGCCTGAACCGATCAAACACGCTCGACAAGAAACCCGCCTTGATCCCTATCCCCAAGTCCGTCACCTCCATCCGGGCCACCGAGCCCTTCCGTGCCAGTCGCACCTCCACCGCGCCCCCCTCGGAACTGAACTTGATCGCGTTGCTCAGCAGGTTCCACAGCACCTGCTGAATCCGCGACGCATCGCACGACGCCCGGGTCGCCTCCCCGTCCACCACCGTCGTAATCCGCACCCCCTTCGCATCCGCCATCGCCTGCACCGAATCAATCGCATCGCCGATCACGTCCCTCAACTCACACGCTCCGACTTTCAACAACATCTTCCCCGACACGATCCGCGAAACGTCCATCACATCTCCGATCAGTTGCACCTGCG
>JBBRUM010000555.1:0-2405 GCA_038247815.1 Tepidisphaerales bacterium
AGATTCTGCGTACCGGCGTCTTCACCAAGGACCGAGCACCTAACCAGGCTTGGGGGTTTCGACTTCCTCAGCCAGGTCCTGAATGGCTTCGTCGACTTCCTCGGGTTCCATCAGCCCAAGGTCTTCCAGCGCCAGCAACGCCGCCTTTTGCTCGGCCATTTTCTTGTTCGTCCCCCATCCAGAGGGGAACCGTTTGCCGTCGATGGTGACGCAGATTTCGAAGCACTTCGAGTGGTCAGGGCCTTTTTCGTCAAGCAGTTCGTACATGGGCGTGCCGCCGAGGGACTTCTGCGCGTATTGCTGGAGGACGGCTTTGTAGTTCTGCTGGTGCACGGTTTGGGCGATGGCGTCGATCTTGGGGGACATCGTCCGAAGCACAAACACCTTGGCTGCGTCGAACCCGCCGTCGAGGTAGATCGCCGCCACGATCGACTCGTACACCGCAGCCGCCAGCGACGGCGGCATTTCCGCCTGCGAGCTGATCCCCTTCCCGATGATCAGCATTTCGTCGAGCTTGATCTCCTTCGACACGTCCGCGCAAGTCCGCCTGGACACCACAGCCGACTTCAGCTTGGTCAGATCCCCCTCGAGGTAATGCGGAAACTGCAAATACAACGCCTCGCAGATGACAAGGTCCAGCACCGCGTCGCCCAAGAACTCCATTCGTTCGTTGCTCTTGAGGCGCGAGTCGGCGATGGACGCGTGCGTTAGCGATTCCTTGAGAATCTGCTCGCTCTTGAATGTGTATCCGAGGATGGATTCTGCGCGAGCACGGGCTTCGGGAGACACGGGTGGGAGTCCTTGCGTGGAAACGTGGTCGAGGTCCCCCCCGCGCTTGGCGGCATCTCAGACCGACTAGACGTGCCATGAACCTACGTCATCCGGGCGACTCGTGTCAACGTTGCGCGGGTGTCCTAGAGTAATCGTTCGGCACGGGCGGGTTGTCGGTGCGGGTGGTCGGTGCGGGGCGTCGGATCGGGTGGGTCGAGGAATTTTTGTGATGAGCAAACGACTTGTCGCGGCGGTGTGTACGGCGGGGTTTATGGGCGGGCTGAGTGGTTGGGCGGGGAGTCCCTCGGCGCACGCTGAGGTCGTCTCGTCGCAAGACGCCAAACCTGCCGCGCCAGTCAAGGCATCCCTCTTCGACCCCACCAAGCACATGCGCGTCTCCGAAGTCCGAAAGGGTATGAAGGGTTACGGCCTCACCGTCTTCCAAGGCACGAAGATCGAGCGGTTCGAGGTCGAGGTCATCGACACGGTCCGCAACTTCGGCCCGGGGTTCGACGCGGTCCTGATCATGGCCAAGGGCGAGTACCTCGAGCACACGGGGTCTATCGCGGGGATGAGCGGCTCGCCCATTTACCTCACGGATGACGACGGCAAGTCTCGGCTGATCGGGGCGTTCGCCTTCGGGTGGGGGATGGCGAAGGACCCCATCGCGGGGGTCCAGCCCATCGAATACATGCTGGATTTTGCCGATCCCAAGCTTCAGCGCGAGTCGGTCGCCGGCGGGCCAGAGGTGAAGGTCGAGGGCAGGCGTTCCACGTGGAACATTTACAATGTCGCCCCCCTGCCTGGTCGGGCCGCCCCAAAATCTTACCCGCTGGTGTCGCGGTCGCGGTGGGAGGTAAACCCCCTTTTCGCGGGGGGTAAGAACAGCGCCTCCGGGTTTGGCAACGGTTCGATGACCGCGCTGAGTGTTTCCTCGTCCGGCCTATCGCGGGATATTGTCGCGGCATGGACCCCCCTCCTCGAAGCCTACGGGATGCGATCCGTGCAGGTCGGCGGGGGCGGAGGGTCAGCCGTAGCTAATCCTGCCGAGGTGGCCGAAATCGTGCCAGGTTCGTCACTGGTCGTTCCGGTGATGACGGGGGACGTCGAGCTTTCGGCTGTGGGAACTTGCACCGAGGTCATTGGCGACCGCGTGTTCGGATTCGGGCATCCATTCAACGGCGAGGGCGGGGTCGAGCTGCCGATGGGCGCGGGGCACATCAACACCGTCGTGGCGATGCTCAGCAGTTCCTTCAAACAGGGGGCGTTCACCAAGGAACTCGGTGTGCTCCGGGCCGACACCGCCGTGGGCGTCGCGGGCACCTTCGGCGGGCAAGCCAGGACCATTCCCGTCACCGTCCGGGTGGTCTACGAAGACGGGTCGGTGGACCGCACGATGCGGTTTCGCATCGCTCGGCATCCTCGGTTTACCGCGCTGCTGTCGGTGCTTTCGGCACAGGCTGCGCTCTCGGGGGTGCACGAACTGCCCAACCAGTTCACCTTGCAGTACGACTTTGTGATGCGATTCGAGGGCGAGAAGGACGAGGTCCGCGTCGCCAACCGCCTGGCCAACGGCAACCCGGCCGAGATGTTTTTCGGAATGGCAACGCCGGTGATGGCGGCTGTGGAGAACC
>JBBRUM010000556.1:0-2405 GCA_038247815.1 Tepidisphaerales bacterium
AGTTCATCAGTTTTTGGGTTAGGTACAGAATGTGGCGTCCTTTTTTGGTGTAGGTGCCACGGAGTTCGTCGGCGTACCGCCACTGTCGAAGCGACTTCAGCGGTACACCGAGCATCGCCGCCGCGTCCTTCTCCGTGAGTACCGGGGGCAGCGGCACGATCGGGAACGCCATGGACGCCGGTGAGGGCGTCGGCACGGACGCCGTGGCGGCCGCAGCCGTCGGCACGGAGCACGGACTACTGGTAGAATCGAGTTTCATAAGTGATCACCGCCTTTCGGCGGCGCTGGTGGGGAGTGGGTGGGTCTCGGATCCGTCGCACTCCGCAAATCGACGCATCCGGTTTCGTTTCGGGGTCGTGACCGGCTTCAGCCGGCCGCGATTCCCATGGATTTAGTATCAGCTGCAAATACAGTCCCCCACTGCAAGGCCCTTGCGGTGCCTTGCAGTTGTGACGCTCGTTTGGGTTCCGGCGTAGCGGATGGCGATCACCGGGTTGCGCGGACCCACATGTACTTGCCGTCGGTGTGCAGCACCGTCCACGGACACGACGCCGACTTAAGCGTCTTCCGGAGTCGACTCGCCGACGAACACTGTGACGTGATCCTCCCGTCTTCGAGCTGCTTCGGAGTGACGCCGGTCGGGTGCTCCAGCAGCAACTCGGCCAGCCGAAGCTGGGTGCGTTGAAGTCGGACAGTCCCGTCACCCCAGTCGAGGGTGTTTCGTTCGAGTCGGGGCATCGGCGTCTCCGTCGCCGGTTTCTCGAAATGCAGCGTCGCCATGGCGACGGCACAGGCTTCGATCATGCGGTAGTCGTCGACGCTCCAGAGCGTCATCGACACCCGTCTGGCGACGTCCAGCAGGTGCGGTACAGCGGCACGACAAAGGTCGCGGGTTTCATCGAGGCCCAGGAGATCAAACAACCGTTGGACTGCGGCAAGCACCCCCTGCTCCGACCCTCGCGCGGACCACAACATCGCCACCAGCAACGTCCTTGCCGGTGCCATCGCCCGTTCGACCGCATCGCTGCTCATCAGGCGGGGATAGAGGAGGGACTCGCAGACGTCGGCACGGTCAAGTCGGACTGCATTGGCCCGCTCCCCGAGCGACTTGGCACACTCGAAGATGGCGGGAACGTCGGCGGCCTGCAGGGCCTTGGTGAGGTCGGCTTCCATGCCATCGGCGCGTTCCTTCAAGCCGGCGGGGAGAGACGACCGAACCCAGACCACCGGGATCAGAGCCAGGCAACATGTCACGAACTCGGAGTCTTTCCGTTCAGCTTCTTCATCGATGGCTTTTCTGAGCCGGGCCAGGGAACGTCCGAGGCTGACCGCGGTATCCACCGCGGGGGGAAGGAGGTGGGATCGGAAGTGTTCGACAAGTTCGGGATTTGGGGGTCGGGGGGGTCGCATGGGCTCCTGGGTAAGGGGACCCCATCAATTTTACCGTGGTGGAGTTAGGACATCGGGCGGATTGTTGACCCGGGCTCGGCGGGCGGTTTTAGCTGAAAATGCGGCATTTCCGCCGCCCCCGCTTGCGCCGGCGAGGGGGGCTTGTGCGAGGGGGGCACCGGAGACGGGGGCACCCGAGAGCAGCCGGAGGACCATCAGCCGGGCCAACGACCGGATCAGTTCCCCCCTCAGTTCCGGCGGCAGTATGCACGGGACTGCGGCCGTCTCCACGGCGGCAGGACTGGCGGGTACAGACTGGACGACAGCAGATGACGCAAGCCGGCGTCGACGCGGTTCGGGTTTGGACATGAACGAATCCTCCTAAGAAAGAATTGAAATGGTCACAACGGAGTCTCCCCCCCCCCTACCCACCACCGCCCCTCCCCGGACTGGCGTGGCACCCAAAGGCACCACGCCAGTCCGAGGTCAACGGGGCTTGGTTACTTCGGCAGGAGCCCGTTCTCCCGGGCGAAGAGGTACGCCGCCAGGGCACAGAACAGCTTCAGCTCTGTCTTGGCGTTGAGGAGCTCGAAGACATCGCCATGGGTGAGCTGGCTGGGGTCGTGGTGAAGGCCTTGGGCGGAGAGCAGCTCCCGGACATAGATCTCCTGAAGGCGGTCTTGGGTGATCTGGGCTTCGACGAGCGAGAACGCGTTGCGGTCCTGGTGGAACAGCGGACAGGTAGCGGCTGCCGTCCAGGTCCAGAGATCGGTGCGGTCGCGGCCGGCGGGGAGGTCGGCTGGGAACTCCGTGCCGTTCCAGAGGTGATGTGCGACGACGCCGTTGTCGACGCGGCGGGCGCCGAGGATGTCCTCGAAAGCCAGCACGTCGCCGCGGCGGGCGTGCCAGTAGCGCTGCTGTTCGGGGGTAAGACCGAGGTGATCGGCGGTGGGTTTGGGCTTGTGGGGTCGACGCGGGGAACTGCCTTCAGGCATGTAGAACTCCTTGCCGCACCG
>JBBRUM010000557.1:0-2396 GCA_038247815.1 Tepidisphaerales bacterium
CCCAGCACCCCCACGCCAATCGCCGCCACCCGAGTCGCCCTTTGTTAGTCCCACCGCTTCCGCCGCCCATACTCCAGCACCACCAGCGCCGGTCTCTCCAACGCCGGACCGGATCCAAGGGGGTTCGACAATCCACACCTCCCTGACCCGAACCAAATGAACTCAATCCGACGCTCCACACCCAACACGCAAGGTACCGCATCGCCCCGGGAGTATTCGCGCCAGTTCTTTCCTCCCTACCCTCCCCTTCCATGGGTATCCGGTCCGCACCTCGCTTCGCACACGTCACCCTTGCTGCGACAACGGTCGTGCACGCCTTCACGCACATGTATGCGACGATGTTCGGCCCGCTTTACATCGTCATGCGCGACGACCTGGGGCTCTCAGCCGTTTCCAAGGTCACGCTCCTCGTTACCCTCTACGGCGTGGTGTACTGGTCCCTCGCCTACCCGGCGGGCGTGCTGGCGGATCGGTTCGACCGCCGCCTTTTGCTAGGAATCGGGCTTATCGGCAATGCAGCCTGCATTCTGGCGATGGGGCTGTTGCACTCGTACTCCGCGCTGGTGGCGCTCTCCGTCTTCGCCGGGGCGTTCGGTACGCTGTTCCACCCCTGCGCCAATGCCCTGATCCCGGCGCACTATCCCAAGGCGCCGGGGATGGCGATTGGCTTACTCGGGATCGGCAGTGGCATTGGGTTTTTCGCCGGGCCGTTTTACGCGGGCTGGTCGGCCCAGCACTCGACCTTTGGCGGCGACTTCCTCGCGTCGTGGCAGCGCCCGTGCGTCGAGCTTGGCTTGGCAGGGCTGGTATGTGGCGTAGCGTACCTCTTTATCGCCCGCGAGCCGGAGCCGGCATCCCGACACCGCCTGTTTTCGTCCGTTCCCCACCACGACAGCACCCCCCGCCCCCACCTCCCCCCGTACCTCCGCCGCCGAACGATCGCCCACGCTTGGGCCATCGCACTCCGCGAGTTCACCGGCGTCGGATCAATGACCCTCACCGCGCTGTACCTCCTCAAAGCCCAGAACCTCAGCACGCAGACCACCGGCAGCTACCTCGGATTGGCGATGCTGGGGGCGGCGTTCGTCAACCCGGTCACCGTCTACCTCACCGCCGGTCGCCGCCGCCTGCCGGCCCACGTCGTGATCCTCGTGCTTGCTTCGCTCGTCACCGCCTCGATCCCCCTCATCCCACCCGGCGGCGTGCTGTACATCCTGATCGCACTGATGACCCTGCTCCTTGCCAGCTCGGCCGTCGGCGACGCCGGACTCACCGAACGCATCGACCCCCACTTCCGCGGCCGCGTCAACGGAATCTTCCTCACCATCGTCGGCACGATCGCAGCCGTTTCCCCCTTCGCCGCCGGCTTCGCAGTCGACCTCCTCGGCGACCGCGCCGCCTCCCCCCACGCCTACCTCCCCCTCTACGCCACCCTCGCCGTGCTCGTCTTGGCCAGCACGATCTCCGCCCACACCCTAAACGCCTTTGGCAAACCTCCACCCCCCCCACCCGAAACCCTCGCCCACGAACAACACCACGAACCACGAAGAACAATCGCATAGAGAAGCGCGCACTCTCTCTGGCTCTTCTCCGTGCTCCTCCGCGCCCTCCGATTCTCCGAGGGTCAATCCCCCCCTAGCGATCCGCCGCCGGCCGCGCATCCGGCTCGGGCTGATTCCACAAATCCAGGTCCGGCCAATCCTCCGCATCCGACGGCCGCGTCGACGGACGCATCATCTCGTGCTTCTCCACCACATCCGCCGCCGCACGCACCTTCCGCACGTTCTCCGGCCAACCGGTGTACGCCTTCTCACTGTAATTGTGCAACTTGCCCACCACCGACGCCGGCGGCAAATTCAGCCTCGGCGACGCCTCCGTGTCGAGATATTTCAGCGACCTCTCCAACACCATCGCCGCGCCCGGCGCAGCCGTCGTCCCACCGAAATACTGCCTCCCCACCTTCTGCGCCTCGTGAATCACAAACGTCACCACCAGCCGCGGATGCTCAACCGGCGCACCTCCCACGAAACTGCTCGTGTACCGGTCCTTGCTGTACCCCCGCCTCCCCCTCTCCGGCAGATGCGCCGTGCCCGTCTTGCCGAAAATGTTGTACGTGTCGCTCCGCGCCCGCGTGCCCGTGCCCCGAACCAGCACGTCCGCCAACACCCGCCGCACCTCCGCCGACGTCTCCTCGCCCAACGCCCGATTCCCCACCGCCGCCGCCGAGCGCAACGACGCCACATCACCCCTCTCGTTCACCAGCCCCTTGACGATCGTCGGACGAACAATCGTACCCCCGTTGGCGATCGCGCTCGTCGCCTGCGCCAACTGCAACGGCGTCACCAGCAATTCATACCCCATCACCAGCGAATCCGCCGACAGCTTCGACCACTTCG
>JBBRUM010000558.1:0-2389 GCA_038247815.1 Tepidisphaerales bacterium
GCGGTCGGCGGTTTGCTTGTCGGGTTTTTCCTTGAAGGCTTGGACGCGGAAGCTGGGGGGGTTGGTGGCGACGGGGAGGGCCTCGCCGCGCTGGACGTAGCCGAGGCCGGTGTGGCCGAAGGTGGGGACGATGCCGAAGGTTACGAGGGCTTCGGGTTTTTGGGTGACGACGTCGAAGGCGGCGCGGAGGGCGGCTTGGAATTTTTCGACGGGTTCGATGACGTGATCGGCAGTGGTAAAGGCGAGTACGGCGTCTTTGTCGCGTTTTTGAATGACGGCTGCGGCGAAGCCGACGGCGTTTGCGGTGTCGCGTCCGGCGGGTTCACCGAGGAGGTTTTCGGCGGGGATTTCGGGGATGGAGGCGCGGATTTGATCTAGGTATGCGGCGTTGGTGCAGATGTAGATGCGGTCGGCTGGGAGAACGCCGCGGAGTCGGTCGTAGCTGAGGCGGAGGAGGGACTTTCCCCGGATGACATCGAGGAGTTGCTTTGGCTTGCCCAGCCGTGAAAGCGGCCAGAGCCTCGTGCCCGCGCCGCCCGCCATGATCACACCGTATTGCATCGTCCAGCCGCCGTTGAGACACCGATCGCCCCGGCCACCTCCACGTGCGGCCGCCGGTTTTCAATGATAGCAGCAAACCGGGCGTGTGAGGGAGAGGGGCAATAGAGTTGTTCCATCGTGAGTAAATCAAAACCCCGCACCCTTGCACGCACAGGCCGGGAGGCCGAACCGGCTACCCCCCCGCCTCCAACGGTTTGGGTGTTTGAGGACCAGCTTTCGATGGAGTTGCCGAGTTTGCGGGAGGCGCCGGCAGGGGCGACGGTGTTGATGGTGGAGTCGGACCGGAACTTCCGGGCCGTGTCGTTTCACAAGCACCGGATCGCGTTTCTGGTGTCGGCGATGCGGCACTTTGCAGAGGAGCTTCGCGGAAGCGGGCGCGAGGTGGCGTACTTTCCGTTTGCGGCGAGCGGATATCGGGATTCGCTGGCGGCGGTGCGTGAGCACATCCGGCGGACGGGCTGCCGGGAGTTTTGGGTGACCGAGCCGTCGGAGTATCACACGTGGGCGTGGCTGGAGAGCTTGCCGGAGAAGCTTGGGATTCGGATTCGGTATTTTGCGAACACGCTGTTTTTGACGGATCGCGAGGAGTTTGCGGACTGGGCGCAGGCGCTGAAGGCTCCGGTGATGGAGCACTTTTACCGCAGGATGCGGGTGAAGCACGCGGTTCTGATGGATGGCGATCAACCCGTTGGGGGAACATGGAACCTCGACAAGGAAAACCGCAAGGCCCCGCCGCGAGGGCTGCTCGTGCCGGAGTTGCCGCGGTTTGCGAAGGACGAGATCACGCGGGAGGTGCTGGCTGAGGTCGAGCGGAGGTTTCCCGAGCATCCGGGATCGACGGCGAACTTTGCGTTGCCCGTGACGCGCGAGGCGGCGCGGCGGGCACTGGCGGACTTTGTGAAGAACCGCCTGCCGCTGTTCGGCGACTTTGAAGACGCGATGGTTTCCGGGCAGCCGGTGCTGTTCCACTCGTTTTTGTCGCCGATGCTCAACGCGGGACTGCTCTCACCGATGCAGTGCATCCGGGCGGCGGAGGGGGCGTACACGAGCGGGAAGGCGCCGCTGAATTCGGTGGAGGGGTTCGTGCGGCAGATTCTGGGGTGGCGGGAGTTTGTCTATGGAATCTACTGGTCGTTCATGCCGGAGTATCGGCAGAGGAATGCGCGGGGGGACACGACCGGGTTGCCGGCGTTCTTCTGGTCGGGGAAGACGGAGATGAACTGCCTGCGGCAGGCGGTCGGCGGGGTGATCGAGCGGGCGTACTCGCACCATATTCAGCGGCTGATGGTGTTGTGCAACTTTTCGACGCTGGCGGGGCTGTCGCCGCAGGCGGTTAACGACTGGTTTTACGCGATGTACGCCGACTCGCACGACTGGGTCGTGACGCCCAATGTGGTGGGGATGGGGATGAACGCCGACGCCACCGCCGAAGCGCCGCACCGGGGCACGATGGCGACCAAGCCCTACATCTCCAGCGCGGCGTACATTGATCGCATGAGCGACTATTGCGACGGATGCGGCTTCGACCCCAAAAGGCGGACCGGGGAGGGGGCGTGTCCGTTCAACTACTTGTTTTGGACGTTTCTGGAAACACACCGCCGGTTGTACGCGCGAAACCCGCGGATGACGATGATGCTGAAAAACGCGGAGCGGATCGACCCGGCTGAGATGGCGGAGATGATGCGAATGCGGGAGAGGTTCGCCCGGTCGCTGGGGTAGAGGCAATGGGTTAGTCCGTCGGCCAGACTTTGGACATTTCGACTTCGACGCCGCCGAAGGCCGTCGGGCGGACCGACCCGGTCGTGCCGCCTCGAGCATCTTCGACGTA
>JBBRUM010000559.1:0-2385 GCA_038247815.1 Tepidisphaerales bacterium
CTATCTCCCCGCTTCGGCCAGTTGGCGGGCGGGTTCCTTGAAGGGCCAGGCGAAGGCGTGTTTGAACGCGGCGTCTTGGCAGCGGAGCATCGTCGCGAAGTCGATCACCTCGTGGATCAGCAGCGTCTCAAACTCGGCGGGCAGCCGCGTCATGTGCAAGCCGGCGTTGTCTGTGCAGATCACCACATCCACCCCGGCTTGGCCGCAGCGGTCGAAAACGGGGCGGAGGTCCTCGTATTTCTTGAGCGTGCCGGTCTTGAGGTAGCTCGTCGGGCACACCTCGAGGCACTGTCCCCGTTTGGCAAGCTCCTTGAGCAACCCCGGCTGGTGGAGGGGGATCTGGATCCCGTGACCGATGCGGTCGAGGTAGGGTAGCAGTTCGGGGTGGCAGTCCTCGGGGGTTTCGTACAGGTGGCCGGTGGTGCGGACTTGGAGCTTCCTTGCCCGTTTGTACCACCCCTCGATCTCGTCCAGCCGGCCACGGTAGGCGACGTCCGGCCCGGCGAGGTCCACGGCGACAATATCGTCGCCCTCTCTGCCGGCGAGGTCGACAATGGCTTCGTTGACGGCTCCGGGTAGAAGCGAGTGCATGCACAGGATCTGCCGCACGACCACCGGGTACGCGCTGGCGCGGTCCACCCCCTCGCGCACCCTCGCCACGACGACCTCCATCTCGGCGATCCGCTCGTGTTCGGTTTTGCGTTCATCGGTGCGAAAATACGGGCAGTGTCGCAGCTCGATGTACGCGAGCTCCTCGAAGAGGTATGCCCCCCGCACGAGCTTGAAGACGAAATCGGCGATCGTCTCCAGCCGCTGGATGCGTTCGACGAGCTTGTGCAGCTCGAGGTAAGACGTGAGATCGCGCCGAGGTGTGCGGAAAAACGCCTCGAACGCCTCATACTGGCCGAACCGCTCGACGAGCGCGTCCCCTTTTCTCTGGAGGTGCACCCACAGAATTCGGGGCAGAATCGCCCCGCCGAGGTGCAGGTGCAGCTCGGCGTAAAGGCGTCCGTTGAACCGTTCGACCGCCGCGCCGCCGTCCGGGGTCACTGCACTCTCCTGCGTCCGAAGATCAGTTCCTGCCCGACCTCTCGGCCGCCGACTTTCAGCAGCAGGATCACGCGGGCTTCGGTCTCGCCTTTCCAGTCCCAGTACACCTCGCCGCCGTCGCGCAGGCGAAACTCCCGCGGCCGGTCGGGCTCGACGCCATAACCGAACTCGCCCCGCCCCGCGCCCGGCCCGTAACCGCCGCCGTCTCCCCCGCTGCTCGTCCCGAGTCTCACGCCCCCATCGCTGACAAACTCGGGCCGCACCGGCGGTAGGATCAGCTTTGCAAACGCCCCCGGCGGGATCAGTTGGCTGCGTATCGCCCGGCTCTGCCCCGTCGGGTCCACCACCGTGCTGCGAACGCCCACCAGCTCGACGTTCTCCGTGCCCGAGTTGAACACCCGCACCACCAGCCGCCCGTCCACCGTCCGGATGCGATACCGCACCACTTCCCCGTCGATCACGACGTCGTCTTTCTCCCCCACCCGCCCCGGGGAGATCACCGGCTTGATCACGTCATACTCGTACCGCGCACAGCCGGCGAGCCCCGCCACCACCACGACCACCACCGTCATGCGCCAATTCTTCATCCCCCCACTTTATCCCCGGTCATCCGCCCGCGACAGAACCTCACCGCTTCGCCCCCACGAGCACGGCAATCGCCTTCGCCCCCACGCCGAAGGTTCGCAGGTGCTCGGCTTGGGGGCGCGTCGCCTCCAGGACATAGCCCGACGCGAGCAGCTTCGCCGCGACCTCGTCGTCGCTGAGACGCGCCCGAACCAGTGCAACGATTTCGTCGAGTGTGATGAACCCGTCCCCGTCGAGATCCGCGCTCGTCACCCCTTCCTTCCCCACCACCGCCGGCGATGTCTCCCCCGCGAGCGACGCAGCCAGCGCCGCCCGCGTCAGGTCGCTCTGTTTCGCCAGCCTGCCGCGCTCAACGCCCACGACATATGCCCCCGCCGCCCCCAGCTTTCCCTCCCCCAAACTCAGTAATTCCGTCGGTCCGCCCTTCGCTCGAACCGGCGGCGGCGGTGTCGGCGGAAACAGCTCACACGCCCCTCCAACCAGCGCAACCCCCGCCAACACCACCATTAACGCCGGTTTCTTCATGTTCATATCACCCCACACTATGTCTAAATGCCGCACCAGAAAACCCTTGTGCCCCCACCCCCGTGCCCGATGATGAATCGTCCCGGGGAGCTCCCCCGAGGAGAAAGCCAGCAGATCATGTACGACTTCACCGAAGTCCGCGACGCTCACGATCACCTTACCCACATCGAAACCTCCCTCCGCGGCAGCGAGCTTCTCGAAGCGCCCCTGCTCAACAAGGGCACC
>JBBRUM010000560.1:0-2338 GCA_038247815.1 Tepidisphaerales bacterium
GACGCGGGGGGCACTTAAGTCGAGAGGGGGATGGGAGGCCATTCGGTAGTGAGGAGGGGGGGTGAGTGTGTGTGCAAGTTAGTGGGGGGAAAGTGAAATTGAAATGCGGTACTTTTTGCGACATTTTGATGGGTGGGGGGGGTCGGGCTTTAGGCAGGTAGGCGGGGTTAAGTTGTTGTGGGGAAGGGGTTTGGAGGCGTGGTGGGTGGGTAGATGGTGCATGAGTTGCTCGATTGGCGGATGAGGGTGTGTTGGGGGTTTGCACGATGGTGATGGGGTTGAGTTTGGCAGGGTTCGGGGGTTGGGGCGAGGGCGCGTAGGAGAGGAATTTGGCACGTTGCGCGGGGATATGTTAGGGATTTGATCGGGTTTGTCAAGAACAATTTTGGGGTGGGGGAGGGAGGAGTGACTGGATGTGGGCGATGAGGGCGTTGGTGTGGGTGATGTCGTTGCGGGATTGGTGGTTGACACCCCAGCGGTTTTTGATGGGTTGGAAGAGGTGGAGGGCTTCGGTGGCAGCGGGGAGGGCGGTGGTGGGATCGTCGGAGTTGGAGTGGGACATGGCGATTTTGTAGTGGGACACCGCGAGGTCGCGGAGGGACTGGGGTGTTTCGCCGAATTGGGAGACGATGCGGCGGCGGAGGGTGAGGGATTCCTCGTAGAGCGGGAGGGCGGACTTGGGGCCGTTCTCGGCGGCTTGGACGTTGCCGACGTTGTCCAGCGAGACGGAGAGGTCGCGGAGGGACTGGGGTGTTTCGCCGAACTGGGAGACGATGCGGCGGCGGAGGGTGAGGGATTCCTCGTAAAGCGGGAGGGCGGACTTGGGGCCGTTCTCGGCGGCTTGGAAGTCGCCGACTCTGTCCAGCGAGACGGAGAGGTCTCGGAGGGACTGGGGTGTTTCGCCGAACTGGGAGACGATGCGGCGGCAGAGGTTGAGGGATTCCTCGTAAAGCGGGAGGGCGGACTTGGGGCCGTTCTCGGCGACTTGGACGTGGCCGACTTTGTTCAGCGAGACGGAGAGGTCGCGGAGGGACTCGGGTGTTTCGCCGAACTGGGAAACGATGCGGCGGCAGAGGTTGAGGGATTCCTCGTAAAGCGGGAGGGCGGACTTGGGGCCGTTCTCGGCGGCCTGGACGTTGCCGACTCTGAGCAGCGAGACGGAGAGGTCGCGGAGGGACTGGGGTGTTTCGCCGAACTGGGAGACGATGCGGCGGTGGAGGTTGAGGGATTCCTGAATGAGCGTGAGCGCGGTGTTGGTGCGAGTCTCGGCGGCGTTGAGGCTGCCGAGCCTTTCTAAAGAGGCCTAGAGGTCGCGGAGGGACTCGGGAGTTTCGCCGAGCTGGGAGACGATGCGCCGGGCGAGGTTAAGGGATTCCTGAAACAGTGGGAGCGCGGAGGTGGGGCGATTTTCGGCGGCGTGGAGGTTGCCAAGCCTGCCCAGCGAGGCCCAGAGGTCGCGGAGGGACGCGGGAGATTCGCCGAACTGGGAGATGGTGCGGCGGCAGAGCTCGATGGATTGCTCGTGGAGCGAGAGTGCGGAGTTGGTGTCGTTCTCGCTGGGGGGCACTTCGCGGAATTTAGCCGGGTAGTCGGATAAGGATGGTGGCACTTGGGTAGCTGCGCAGTTGTCGCGCGTCGGTGACCTGCGAACGGGCAGCGAGGGTTGGGTGTAGTTGGGTGCGGGTTGGGGCGTTGACAAGGGTGAGGGTGAAGAGGAAGGTGAGGGTAAGCAGAGAGAGGTGAACGGAAATGATTAAACCGATGGTCATGGCGGTGCTGGTTGGAGTGGCTGGCGTGGGATTAGTGGGGTGTTCGAATGGAGGTCGGGTGGTTACGGAAGAGGCGATTTTTCGGGAGTTTCCGGGGGCGGTGCGGGCGTCGGATGGGGTGGTGGAGGTGGTGGTGATTCCGGAGGGGGGGAGGGTGATTTCGGTTTCGTTGGTGGGGAACGGGGGGGAGGGGGGGAGTGGAAGGGTGAGAGAGAGACAGAGCGAGAGAGTGGGGGACGGGGGGAGGGATGAAGGGCCGGGGAACTTTTTGTGGGTGAATCCGGAGATTGGGAAGCCGGGGATGGTTTCTACGGAGGCGAGCAGGTGGAACAATTATGGGGGGGATAAGACTTGGGGTTGGCCGCAGGGGGAGTGGAAGGGGATGTTTGGGTATGAGGGGCCGCCGGCTGTGGGGTTTGATCAGGCGAAGTTTCGGTTGACGGGGATTAGGGGTGGGGTGCGGATGGAGGGGCCGGTGATGGAGAGGGAGGGGGTTCGGGTGGTGCGGGAGGTTCGACTTATGGGTGGGGGGAGGTTGGCGGATGGGAGGCGGTTGGGGCGCGGTTGGT
>JBBRUM010000561.1:0-2376 GCA_038247815.1 Tepidisphaerales bacterium
CCGTCCGGCGTCTCCAGCACGTGCAGGTAGTCGCCCTTGCCCACGCGGAGCTTCTCCAGCAACTCCTTGGGGAGAATCACGCCCGTCGAGTTCCCGATCTGCGTCAGCTTGAGCTTCATGGCCATGTCGACTCCTTGTTGAGCTGAGTATAACATCCGTTATAACGCTCGTCCAATCCATTATCCTTGCGGGAAATCAGTCCCCCGCCGGGTTAACTTAGTCTTCCCCATGGCCAAGCTCGGCGTTATCTCGGACCCCGCCCTCGTGCTCCACGACACCGGCCCGCGCCACCCCGAGCGGTCCGACCGTCTCCGGGCGATCCACCGCGCCTTCCGCCTCGCCGGGCTGCTCTCATCGCCCGACCCCTTCCCGCAGTTTGCGATCGACCTCACCGAAGCCGGCTCGGCCGAGCTCGCCCGCGCCGCCTGCCCCGCCACCGAGCTACCCCACCGCCCCGCCACCGACGCCGACCTGCTCCTCTGCCACACCGCCGCCCACATCGCGAGAGTCGCCCACACCTGCTCCGCCGGCGAAGGCACACTCGACGCCGGCGACACCCCCGTCTCACCGCGATCGGATGAACTCGCCCGCATCGCCGCCGGCGCCGCACTCTCAGCCGTTGACGCCGTCCTCTCCGGCACCGTCGACCGCTGCTTCGTTGCAACCCGCCCCCCCGGCCACCACGCCGAGCCCGACCGTGCCATGGGCTTCTGCCTCTACTCCAGCATCGCCTTGGCCGCGCGACACGCACTGCTCCGCCACAACCTCGCCCGCGTCGCCATCGTCGACTTCGACGTCCACCATGGCAACGGTACGCAATCCTGCTTGGAAACCGACCCCGCCGCGCTGTTCATCTCGATCCACCAGCACCCGCAAACCTGCTACCCGGGCACGGGCTTCGAGTGGGAGGTGGGCATGGGCGCGGGCAAGGGGTTCACGCTCAACATCCCCCTGCCCCCCACCGCCGGCGACGCGACCTACGCCAAGACACTCGCGGAACAAGTCGTCCCCCGACTCCGCGAGTTCAAACCCCAACTCCTGCTCCTCTCAGCCGGGTTTGACGCCCACCACTCGGACCCCCTCGCCGACATGGAACTCTCCGACGACGGCTTCGCCGACCTCACCCGCACCCTCGTCCAAGCGGCCAACGAACTCTGCGGCGGCAAGATCGTGTCGGTCCTTGAAGGCGGGTACCACCTGCCCGCCCTCGCCCGCAGCGCCGTTCGCCACGCGATCGAACTTCAGCGGTGACTCGACCGGGGCGGGGCCGCCCCGGCTGGGGTAAACTCTCCCACCATGTTCATCGTCGATGCCCACCTTGATCTCGCCTACAACAAGCTCCGCGGCCGGGACATCACCCGCCCGGCAGCCGAGCAGCCGTTCGTGCAGAACGAAACCGCCACCGTCGGCTTGCCCGACCTGCGGACCGGCAACGTCGGGCTGATCTGTGCGACGATCTTCGCCATGCCCAAGACAGAGAGAGAGGCTGGCTACGTCACAGCCGACGAGGCGCAACTGGCTGGGTGGGAACAGCTTCAGTACTACCTCAAGCTCCTCGCCGCGGGGGAAATCGACTTCGTCACCGAGCCTTCCGAGGTGCCCGACCGGGCCGGAATTTCCGCGGCGATTCCGGCGATTTTACTGATGGAAGGCGCCGACCCGCTGCGGTCGCCGGAGGATTTGGGGATGTGGTACGACGCGGGGCTGAGGATCATTGGCTTGGCGTGGCGACGGACACGCTACGCGGGCGGAACGGGCGAGCCGGGGCCGCTGACCGCAGCCGGTCGGGAGCTGGTCCGCGCCATCGACAAGCTCGGCATTTTGCACGACACGTCGCACCTGGCTGAGGAATCGTTCTGGAACCTACTGGACCTCGCGACCGGCCCGGTGTTTGCCTCGCACTCGAACTGCCGGGCGTTTGTTCCCACCGACCGGCAACTGTCCGACGAGATGATCAAGGCCCTCGTCGCCCGCGGCGGTGTGATCGGGATCAACTACTTCGACAAGTTCCTCCTCCGCCCCGAGGTCTACAAAACCCGCCGCGCAACCCTCGACGACGTTGCCGAGCACATGGACCACATCTGCCAACTCGCCGGCAACCACCACCACGTCGGTATCGGTACCGACATGGACGGCGGGCTGGGCAGGGAACACATCCCCCACGAGCTCACCACCGCCGCCGACCTCCACAAACTCGCCCCCGCCCTTCGGAACCGCGGCTTGAACGATGCCGCCGTCACCGACATCATGGGTGGAAATTTCGCCCGATTCTTCCGGAAAAACCTGCCGACTCGGGCGAGGTCTTAATCGGGGACAGTGCCCACCACGAGGGCCGAGGGCCACTGGGTTCCGTTTGGTCTATCGGCACTTCTTACC
>JBBRUM010000562.1:0-2367 GCA_038247815.1 Tepidisphaerales bacterium
CGAACCCACGTTCGGCCAGAAGCTCGTGCAATGGCTGAATTCGGCCACCGTTCGTGGGCTGGTCGTGACGATTTTCATGATCTCGATGTACCTGTCATTTAGCTCGCCCGGGCACGGCCTTCCTGAGGCCGTCTGTATGACGGCGTTGGCGACGCTGCTGCTTGTTCCGATCCTAACGGGCTACGCAAGCTGGCTGGAGCTCGTGCTGATTCTGATGGGTATCGCACTGATCGCGGTGGAGATATTTGTGATGTCGGGGACGATCATCCCCGGCGTTACGGGCGCGGTGCTCGTGCTCATGGGGCTGATCTTGACGTTTGTTCCCCGCGAGATTCCGACCACTCCCGGGCAGTGGACCGCGCCGTCTCTTCCGTCGCTGCCGGGGTCCTGGGCGGCGTTGCAGACGGGTTTTGTGGTCGTGACGTTTTCCATGGTCGGAGCAATGCTCGCGGGGTGGTGGCTGAGCTTTTACCTGCCCAAGCTCCCGTACGGCGGGCGATTGATCCTCTCCGGGATTGCCGGTCAGGGCGGGGCGGGCTCGGTGCTGGCTGAGGGCTCGCGCGAGTCATGGCCCCCCGTCGGTGCGACCGCCGTCGCGGCTACCGACCTCCGCCCCTCGGGCAACGCCGAGTTCCCCGACCCCGATGGCCCGGGCGTACGCACTTCCCCGGTCGTCTCAGACTCCGGTTTCGTTTCGCGGGGAACGCCTGTGCGGGTGGTCGAAACCGCCGGCGCCCGCGTGCTCGTCCGCCCGATCCCCCCCGTCGCTACCACGACCGCCAGCTAACCCCCACCCATGACACCCATCGAATTTGCAATGCTCTTCGCCGCCATCGGGGTCATCCTCCTTGTGGCTGACCTGTTCGTTCCGTCGCACGGGTTGCTCACGGTCGCCGGGGTGGTCGCGTTCGTGGTGGCGGTGGTGTGCTGCTTCGTCGTCTCCGCCCGGCTGGGCGCATACGTCGGGGCGGCGCTGATCATCGTTTCCCCGTTCGCCACCATGCTCATGCTCCGCTTGTGGCCGCACACCGTCGTCGGCCGGCGCATGACCCTCGCCGGCGTCGAAACCCACGCCACATCCCCCGCCGCCGTCACCACCGACCAGATCACCCCCGGCGAACGCGGAACTGCCCTCACCGAGCTCCGACCCGTCGGCATGTGCGACTTCGCCGGTCAACGGGTCGAAGCCGTCTCAGACCGGGGCATCGTCGCCCACGGAACCGCCGTTTTCGTCGTCGCCGTGCAAAACCGCCGGCCTATCGTCCGCCCTCTGGAAGATCAAATCTCTTAATCAGCGCTACCCATCACTCGGAAGGAACCCATGTCCCAGCTTCTCGCCCAATTATTCGACAGCAAGATCGTCCTCGGAGTCGTCGTTGTCGTCGCCATCATCGCGCTCATCCTCCTCGCGGTGATTTGGAACTTCATCAACATTTACATCCGCGCCCTCGTTTCGGGAGCGCGCGTTTCCCTCGTCGATCTCATCGGCATGCGGCTGCGGGGTATCAACCCGTCGGCGATCGTCGACGCCCGTATCCAAGCCGTTCGCGCTGGCCTGGCCGTCGAAACGGCCCAGATGGAATCCCACGTGCTCGCCCGGGGCAATGTGCAGCGCGTGGTCAACGCGATGATCGCCGCCAGCAAGGCCAACATCGAGCTCGGTTGGAACACCGCGACCGCCATCGATCTCGCCGGCCGCGACATCCTCGACGCCGTGCAGACGTCGGTGAACCCGAAGGTCATTGACGTCCCCAACCCCGACCTCGGCCGGGTCACCATCGACGCCGTCTCCCGCGACGGCATTCAGCTCAAGGTCAAGGCCCGCGTCACCGTCCGCACCAACATCCGCACGCTCGTCGGCGGGGCCACCGAGGAAACCATCATCGCCCGCGTCGGCGAAGGGATCGTCACCGCCATCGGATCGGCGAAGGATTACAAAGACGTCCTCGAAAACCCCGACCACATCTCCAGATCCGTGCTCGCCAAGGGCCTCGACGCCAACACCGCCTTCGAGATCCTCTCCATCGACATCGCCGACATCGACGTCGGCGAAAACATCGGCGCAAAACTCATCGCCGACCAAGCCGAAGCCAACAAACGCCAGTTCCAAGCCGAAGCCGAAAAACGCGCCGCCCTCGCCCGCGCACACGAACAGGAAAACATCGCCAAAATCGCCGAAAACCGCGCACTCCTCGTCGCCGCCGAAGCCGAAATCCCCCGCGCCATCGCAGAATCCTTCCGCTCCGGAAACCTCGGAATCATGGACTACTACAAACTCCGAAACGTCCAAGCCGACACCGCCATGCGCGACGCCATCGCCAAACCCGAACAGAAGTAACCCCCCCCTTCCCCACCCGGCCCTCCACC
>JBBRUM010000563.1:0-2355 GCA_038247815.1 Tepidisphaerales bacterium
AGCGATTGAAATGGTGATTGGTCGTCAGGTGTTGGACTCGCGTGGCAACCCGACGGTGGAAGTCGATGTCGTGCTGGAAGACGGCGTCGTCGGGCGGGCAGCCGTTCCCTCGGGCGCGTCAACCGGCGAACACGAAGCCGTTGAACTCCGCGACGGCGACAAAAAACGCTACCTCGGGAAGGGCGTCATCAAAGCCGTCGCCAACATCAACAACATCATCGCCCCCGAGCTCATCGGCCTAGCCGCGTCGCAGCAGGAGACGATCGACCAACTCATGATCGATCTCGATGGCACGCCGAACAAAGCCAAGCTCGGTGCCAACGCGATATTGGGCGTGTCGCTGGCGGCGGCGAAGGCGGCTGCGGAATCGTCCGGGTTGCCACTATTCCGATACCTCGGCGGGCCGGGGGCGAAAGTGTTACCCGTTCCGATGATGAACATCCTCAACGGTGGGAAACACGCCGACAACAACGTCGACTTTCAAGAGTTCATGATCCAGCCATGGGGCTTTGAATCCTTCTCCGAAGGCGTGCGAGCGTGCGTGGAGATCTACCACATGCTCAAGACGGTGCTCCACAAGAAGGGGCTGTCGACGTCGGTGGGCGACGAGGGCGGGTTCGCCCCCAACCTCAAGGACAACGAAGACGCGCTCAAGGTGATCGGCGAAGCCGTCACCGCCGCCGGGTATGAGTTCGGCAAGCAGATTTTTGTCGCGCTGGACCCCGCCTGTTCCGAGCTGTGGGACAGCAAGAAGAAGGGTTACAAGTTCTTCAAGTCGGCCCCGGACAAGGTCATTTCGTCTGAAGCAATGGTGGATTACTGGGCAAAGTGGGCTGAGAAGTATCCGATCCGTTCGCTGGAAGACGGCCTGGCCGAGAACGACTGGACCGGCTGGAAGCTGCTCACGGACCGTATCGGCGCGAAGGTGCAGTTGGTGGGCGATGACTTGTTCGTGACCAACACGAAGTTCCTCGAGAAGGGCATTGCCACCAAGACGGCGAACTCGATTCTGGTGAAGGTGAACCAGATAGGGACGTTGTCGGAGACGTTGGCTGCGGTGGGTCTGGCGATGCGCAACGGGTACTCGGCTGTGCTGTCGCACCGCTCTGGTGAGACGGAAGACTCGACGATCGCCGACATTGCGGTGGCGACCAACTGCGGCCAGATCAAGACTGGCGCGCCGGCGAGGTCGGACCGGGTTGCGAAGTACAACCAGTTGTTCCGGATCGAGGAAATGCTCGGGAAGGACGCGGAATACGGCGCGAAGTTCTGGAGGAAGTAAGGGGAGAGATGGGGGGCAGGAATTGGGCCGCAGCCGGTGTCGATGGACGCCGGTTGCGGCCATTTTGGAGGATACAGGGGACGGTTTAACTGGGGCGGGAATCTGAGCTGGCTGGGAAGTTGGCCGGGCCTACCGCACAGTCGCGTCGTAGCGACCGTTGAACAGGGCGTTGTCCGGGATTCCGTCGTTGTTGGGGTCGTCGATTTGTTTGGGGGTGAGGGCTTCGGCGTGGCCGTCGACGAACAGGGCGGTGACCTTGCCGCGGTACCGCGGGGCGGGGGCGGAGCGGTGCAGGGGGTCGAGGTCGGTTCCGCCGGTGTAGTAGGCGTTGCCGGCGCCGGGGGTCGGGCTGGTTCGGCGCGAGCCGCGCGAGCCGAGGGTTAGCGAGCCGAGCGGGGGGTCGATGACGTAGACGGCTTCGCTGGTCTTCTGGGGCGTGCCGTTTCTCGAGCCGTCGGTGTCGGCGACGGCGAGGGTGAGATGGGGCAGGCGGATGGTCGTGTCCTTGACGAAAAACGGAGCAATGCCAGACACCTCGCGACCATTTCCGAGATACTGCCAGTTGTACCCATACCCGCCGAAGAACTGTTTCTTACCGGCGACGATGCCCGGATTGGTCAAGCCGTCGGTGGTGTGGTTAAACGGCTTGTTCATGCGCGGCAGGTCGTCTTCCGCCAAGTTGGGCGAACGGTAGATGTCGGCCACCTTGAGATAGCCGAACAGCGAATCCGGCCAGCGGGTGCGCGGACGGTCGGGCCGGGATTGCCACGCGTGCAGCGGGTAGTAGCCGCGGTTGTCGTTCCGATACGTCGCCAGCGCCAACCCGATCTGCCGGAGGTTGGACAGCGAATTCGTCGTCCGCGCAGCCATTTGGGCTCGGGAGAGTGAGGGGAGCAGGATCGAGATCAGAACAGCGATAATCCCAATGACGACGAGAAGCTCGACGAGGGAGAAGGCGTGGATGCGCAAGTCTTTCATAGTTGAGACTGAGTCTCAGGTGCAACGAGTGCTTTGTCAAGGGGCTTGCCGTCTCAGCCGGGCAGGGGGATTCAAGGCCGGATTACGCGAGGTCC
>JBBRUM010000564.1:0-2342 GCA_038247815.1 Tepidisphaerales bacterium
CTCCCCAAGGAGTTGCTGGAGAAGCTCCGCGTGGGCAAGGGCGACTACCTGCACGTGCTGGAGACGCCGGACGGTGTTGAGCTCAAGGCGCTCAACGAGACGTTTGCCGCGCAGATGGATGTTGCGGAGAAGGTGATGCGTCGGCGTCGCAATGTGCTTCGAAAGCTGGCAGAATAGTAGTCTTCGTCGGTAGCCATTTTCAAAATATTACGTCATGAATGAACCAGTGAGTCATCCCGAGGATCCGATCTGGATCAGCACCGAACTTGCGTTGGCGGTACACCGGAGGCAGTTGGCCGAGCACGGGGGGGCGGACGGAACGCGTGACGCGGGGCTGCTTGAGTCCGCACTCGCGCGGCCGAGGCAGCGGTTTGCGTACACCGACCCGACACCCGAGATTCCCGACCTCGCGGCGTCGTACGCGTTCGGGATCGCGCGGAACCACCCGTTCATCGACGGGAACAAGCGGACGGCTGCGGTGGTGTGCGAAACGTTTATGAATCTCAACGGCTGGTCGCTGAGCGCCAGCGACGAGGAGATGTATTTGATGTTTCTGCGCCTGGCGGCTGGGGAAGTGTCCGAGGAACTTCTGACGCAGTGGCTGAAACAGGCGTCGCGGAAGGATTGACGCCGTCACCTGTTCGCGTACATGAGGTTGCGCATCGCCAGCCAGTAGGTCCAGAACAGGTACCCGGCTGAGATCAGCACCCACGCGCAGAGCGTGATGAGATAGGGCAGTTCGGAGTCGCCGCGGGGGAGCGTGCCGGTGGCGAGGAGGATGCGATAGGTGGCGACGATCGCCGCCGTGAACATCGAGACGGGCAGGAGGTGGGCGGCGTGGTAGTGCAGGGCGCGGGTGACGGTGGCGGCGGGGAGGCGGAAGCCGTGATACCGGGACTCGAGCGTGGACAGCTTGGAGACGAGCCATGTCGTGAAGGCGATGGCGGCGAAGAGGAAGGGCGTGAGGGCGGTTCCTCCAAGCAAGCCGATAAAAACGGAGGTGACCACGTCCCACCTGCCACCCGCGACAAACAGCAGGTGAATCACAATGGCGATCGAGAAGAAGTACGCAGCCAGCCAGTGCTGCACCATGGCGAACACCCGCGAGCGGCGGGGGTGTGCGCGGGCGAGCATCCGGCGGAAGAACTGCCGCGGGCTGAAAACGACACCGCGGGTCGTCTGAACGAGCCGGGCCAAGCCGGAAAGCTCGGGGCGTTCCCATGGGGGCAATCCCCGGCCGTCGGCTGTGGTCGAGTCGGCGACGGGCTCGCCGCATTCGGGGCAGAGACCGACCGTGGGAAGGCCGTTCAAGCCGTATCCGCAGTACTCGCAGAGCAGTTCATGTTCGGCGGGTACACTGTTGGAACGGGAGGCCATCTTGCCATGTTAGCAGTGACGAAAAAGTGGTGCGGTGTCGCGGTGTTGACGTGTGGGCTGGTCGCGGCGGGTTGTGACAGGCCGGTGGCGGAGGATGCGCCGACGACGCGGGCCGTGCCGGCTGTGGAGGGGCAAACGGCTGAGGAGCGGGACTTCGGCCGGCGCCCGCTGGCGGTGGGGCGCGACGAGCCCGAAGCCCCCACGACTGCGCCTGCATCGGATGTGCCGGTGGAGGTGGAGATCGCGGGGCGGATGCTGCCGCTGCCTCCGGCGGTGCTGCGGTTGTCCGCCGACGGAACTGCCGCGCTGGTGGCCGACGGTGAAGGGGTGGCCGGCGCGCCGCCCAACATGCTGTTCCTCCAAATGACGCCAACAACCGACGGCGGTCGACCCTGGACCCGCGCAGTCTGGACATATCAGCTCACGAGCAACGAAGACCAAGCCACCAGCGGCATCTTCGTCGGCGGCCCGGAAAATCAACTCCGCCCCGTCTCAGTCGAACTCGAAATCCTTCGCGACCCAGCCGAACCCCAACGCGCCACCATAACCTTCCGCGGCCGATTCGTACCCACCGACGCGCCCGACGCACTGACCGCCACCGGGTTCGAAGTCCGCGCCGCGTTCCGGGTGACGGTGGAGGGGCCGTAGGTTCGCCTGAGTTTTGTGGGGCGCTCGAGCTGGGCGTGGGCGAGTGAGCACGGAGAAGGAGGAGGGCTTCGCCGGGGAGAGTGCCCGTCAAGGGGGCGGGGTAGGTTCTGCGTTGCCAAGGGGCATGAGAGAATGGAATCGGCCAACCCGGGAATTGTCCGAGCGGGTCTCTCGCACGCATCGCGGTCTCCGCCGGCCGAAATCGCTCCGTGAGCGAAGCCCTCTTCTTTCTCTGTGCCCTGTTTGGTCGTCGCAGTCCGAAGACGGCGGGGGTATTCGTTTTCGGCTACAATCATCATATGCGGGTGTTGGTTTTC
>JBBRUM010000565.1:0-2327 GCA_038247815.1 Tepidisphaerales bacterium
CCGGCCGCGGAGAACCCGGCGCTCAACGGCGGCTACATCGTACGAAAATACGGCTCGTTCGCCGGCGGCTCGTTCGACGCGGTGCAACTTGAACTCGGCGGCGCACTGCGGGGGGCGGAGCGGCTACCGGGAGTGGCCGAGGCGCTCGGGGAGAGCTTGGTTCAGTATTGGAGGAAGTACCTGGTGCGGCAGGATGATGGGCATGGAGGGAAGTAGGGGCAGAAAAAACTGGGGAAAATCCCGAGTCCGAGACAAATCCGAATGAACAAAGGGGGAAAACTAAAAAGGGGACGGATTTGGTGTGCGGGTGTGCTCGTGGGGGGTGGGGTGGGATGGGATGGGAGGGGATGCCATCCATCGCCTAGGAGTGGTGCGTCGCGAAGCATCTCACATTGCATTTTTTTGAACTTTCTTATTCGCGCTTCGGTTTCATTTCGGATTTCGGATTCATGCCGTGCCACTTGTCTTTTTAGTTGTTTCAACATATATCATGGGTGTTACAACAAGGATTCCCCATGATACCCCCGTCCTCCAGTGGGTTGCACCACACCACAGCCATTACCGACGACGCCCAGCGGAGTGTCGATTTTCACGTCGGGGTGCTCGGTATGCGGCTTGTGAAGCTCACGGTGAACTTAGACGATCCGAGTACGCACCACCTGTACTTCGGCGACGACCTTGGGTTGCCGGGGAGTGCGCTCACGTATTTCCCCTGGGCCGGGATGGGGCGGGGGACACGCGGCGCGGGCGAGGTGCAGGCGATGGCGCTTGCGGTGCCGCATGGGTCGGTGGGGTATTGGACGTCTCGGCTGGCGGCGAGTGGGGTGAGGTCAAGGATTTCAGCGCGGTTTGGCGAGGCGGTGTTGTTGTTCGAGGGGCCGGACGGGATGCGGTTTGAGATGATCGAGGCGGCGAATCTGTCCCCGTTTACGCCGGCGCGGGGTACGGATGTTGAAGCAGGGCGGGAGGTGCGGGGGTTGCACTCGGCTACGCTGCGGTCGCGCCGGCCTGAAAAAACGGTGGAAGTTCTCACCGGCATGCTCGGGTTTGTGGTGACGGGCGTCGAGGGCGATCGGACGCGGCTTGTCGCGGCGGTCGGGGCGGGCGGGGGCAGGGCGGGCAGCGCGGCGACGTTGGATGTCGTCGCGGCGGCGTCTGGCGAGGGGCTGGCTGAGCTGGGGGTGGGCAGTGTTCACCACATAGCCGTGCGGTCGTCGGCTGGGGACCACTTGAAGTTCCTCGAGAAGATCTCAGCCGCCGGGTACCGGATCACGCCGGTGATGGAGCGGGTCTATTTCCGATCGTTGTACTTCAGGGAACCGGGCGGTGTGCTCCTGGAGATCGCGACCGACGACCCCGGGTTCGGGGTGGACGAGTCGGCGGAGGCATTGGGGACCGGGCTGAAGTTGCCGCCGTGGCTGGAGGGCGGGCGGGGGCGGATCGAGGCTTCGTTGCCGAAGCTGCTCTTGCCGGGTCGGCGGTAAGTCGGCTCCTCCGCGACGCGCGCACTCGGACAATCCGTCCTCCTGCCATGCCGATGCGGCCCGCGACGCCACGGTCCTCCGTGCCCGCGGGCTGGCCGGTTAGACGCGCAGCGCATTCGCCCGACGCGTCACCTGCAGGACGGAGTAAATCCCTAACACCACCGCCAGCGCCGACGCAGTCGCCAAACCGTACGTCGAATAGGAGGTGACGACGTACCACGCGTTGTAAACCGTGGCGACCGCCATAAACCCAGCCGCGAGGTACAGCGCCCACGCACACCGCCGCGCCGAGAGCAGGATCAGCCCCTCTACGGCCAGCGCCGCGCCGAACATTGTCACGCCCAGGTCCGAGAAAAACACCACCACCTGCGGGTACGGCACGACCGTACCATCCGGGTTGGCGAACTGGTTGAACGGCGTGCCGAACAGCACGTGCGACGTCCACTGGAGAAACCGAGGGTACATCAGCAGGATCAGCGCCCCGATGGCTGCGCTGAGGTACCCCTCCAACCCCCCACCGCCGCCGTCGAGCTCGAAGGGAACCGAGCTGCGTGGGGGCCGGGTCACATCCGAAACGACGACGCCGGGAACTGCACTGGCAGGCGCCACCGGCTGGGCAGCAGGCTGCGAGGGTGCCGCTTCGTTAGCGCGTTCCACGGGCGTTTTTCCCGGTATCTTCGAAAGGTCCATTCGCCACCGCCTCTGTCAGAAAAACTCCACGGCATCTTCCCCCCCCTCGGAACATTCCCATTAACGCTAGCCCCTGAATCACCCAGTCACCGGGGTAGCGAAGGAACAGCGTCCGACGAGCTTGAGAATTCGTGCAAAGTATTGTCGCTCCGC
>JBBRUM010000566.1:0-2323 GCA_038247815.1 Tepidisphaerales bacterium
GCCAAGACATTCTCTTCCTCCACCCCCGCCCCGTGGCCCGCCACCCATCCACCCACCTCCCCCCCGGAGATCGCCCGGCCGCCCGCCCCCCCCCCCCCCCCCCCCCGCCCCCGCCCCTGTCCCCCACCGCCGCTCCCGCCCCCGTCGCCGCGGAATCCCCGACCAATCCCGAGAACCACTACTCCGGCGACCTCTTCGCCGAAGTCCAACGCTATGCAAATCTCGCCACCGACATCGCCCGTACGGAATCCTTCGACGTCATCCACGCTCACGACTGGATGACCTACCCCGCCGCCCTCGCCGTCGCCGCCGCATCCAACAAACCCCTCGTCGTACACGTCCACTCCACGGAATTCGACCGCGCCGGCAACCACATCGACCAGCGCATCTACGACATTGAACGCCGCGGAATGCACGCAGCCGTCAAGGTCATCGCCGTCTCACACCTCACCAAGTCCGTCTGCGCTCACCACTACGGCCTGGACAACTCCAAGATCGAAGTCATCCACAACGCCATCGACCTCCCCAACTCCCCCATTGTCGCCGGATTGGCCACCGGCGAACACAAGTTCCACGCCAACGACAAAATCGTCCTCTTCCTCGGACGCATCACGTTCCAAAAAGGCCCCGAATACTTCCTCGCAGCCGCCAAAAAAGTCCTCGAAGTCATGGACAACGTAAAGTTCGTCATGGCCGGCAGCGGCGACATGATCCCCCGAACCATCGAACTCGCCGCCTCCCTCGGAATCGGACACAAGGTCCTCTTCACAGGCTTCCTCCGCGGACCCGACGTCGAACGCGTCTTCAAAATGGCCGACCTCTATGTCATGCCCTCCGTCTCCGAACCCTTCGGCATCGCCCCCCTGGAAGCCATGTCCAACGACGTACCGGTCATCATCTCCAAACAGTCCGGCGTCTCCGAAGTCCTATCCCACGCCCTCAAAGTCGACTTCTGGGACGTCGCCGAAATGGCCAACAAAATCGTCGCCGTCCTCCGACACCCCCCCCTCGCTTCCTCCCTCCGCCAACACGGCGCATTCGAAGTCCGCAAGCTCTCTTGGACCGACGCCGCAAAATCCTGCCTTTCTGTCTACCAAAACGCCCGCTCCGCCATCCCAGCCCTCCCCCCACAAACCACCACCCACCTCCCCACCCCCAAATCCACCCTCCAGCCAGCCTGACCCCCCCAAATCAGGGGGTGTACTTGTTATAAATTTGTGCTTGCGCACACTCTGCTACTGTGATGGATGTTTCTCCCCAAGACGTGAACCAGGTCGTCCGCGTCCTCGCCGGACTCGCCGCACAATCCAACATTGAGACCCGCGCTCGAAAGCTTCAACTGGTCCAAGGGTTGTGCGAAATCATCGGGGCAGACATCTACATGTGGACCCAAATCCAAATCGACCCCAACGGTCGCCCTGCCGCCTATTCCTCCATCGACGGCGGTTGGATCTCCCAACAGCAACGCGCAGATTTCATCGGCTTCGTCGCCTCCTCCATCTCCACCGTCGCCGAAGCCAACATGTTCGCTCGACTCGGCAACGACAAGTTTTTCATCGCCCCGCTCGTCGAGCTCGCCCCCCCTGCCGACCCCGCATTCGACGGCTGCCGGGCGCTCGGCGTCGAGCCCGGTCTCCTCGGCTGTTACCGCGTCTCTCCCACGCTCTTCTCGGGAATGGGATTCCACCGCCACCACCCCCCCGCCCCCTCAGCCGCCCCGCCTCCCCCCATGGGCCCCCGCGAGGTCGCCATCGCAACCCTCCTGCTCTCCCACGTCGACACCCTCCACACCGACGGCACCGACTCCCCCGTCACCGACCGCATGTCCGACCTCACCGAGCGCCAACGCACCGTCCTGCTCCTGCTCCTCGGCGGCGAGTCACGTAAACAAATCGCCCGACAACTCAAACTCTCCGAGTACACCGTCGCCGACTACATCCAAGCCCTCTACCGAATCTTCAAAGTCTCCTCCCGCGCCGAACTCATGTACCTCTTCCTCTCCGGCAAAACCACCGCCGCCCTTGCCGCGCCCAAGACGGACCAACTGGAAGATTAACCACGCGCCGGAGTACCGACTTGAGACGCGGAGACGCGGAGACGCGGAAAGGCGTCTGTGAGACCGGGCAAATCAGCCGTATTTAATTTGTATTGCCATACAATTAAACACGGGGCCATTCATTGAGCCATTGCGTCCCCAACGACTCAGCCGCCTCCGTGCCTCCATGTCTCCATCACGAGCCCCGTCGGGTATTTCATCTCCGCCGGGGTACCAGCTGAAGACACCCAGCCACGGAGGCGGTTGCGTCGAAGCGGGCAAAACACC
>JBBRUM010000567.1:0-2322 GCA_038247815.1 Tepidisphaerales bacterium
CGTTTCAGTCGAAATCTCCACGTCGTAAGGTCCGTCAAGCTCGACGTCCTCGTTGATCTCGACCAGACCCGAAGGAGGACACACATAGTCGGCCCGCCACGCCTCCAAATCGCCGCGCAACAGTCGCACGGTGAACCGCACCGGCTGGGCTTGGTCGCTGGTCACCTTCGCCCGCGCCTCGAGTCGGTCCATTCCCCCGAGTTCCACGCCGTGGTAGATCAGTTGCGTTACTCCAGTCCCGGGTTTCGACGGGTGCATGAAGATCCACATTTCCTGTTCATCTAACTGTGGCCAGATTCCTCCGAGCTCGCCCAGTTTCACCTCCACGGACTTCTGTCCGTACGGGGGTGGCAGGGACATCACCGACGCCCGATCGCCATCGCCGCCCAGCGTGTAGCCGAACTCCTCCATCAGCGCGCCGCATGTCGCAAGGAACTCCTGCTTCTGCTCCGCCGACCAGTCCTGCTCGTCCAAGGACATCTTCGCGGCTGGGTCGCCGGTGTTTGTCCGCTCGATGCATGGAAAACGAACGGGCGCGGGTTTCGACGCCGCAATCGCCCCCAACGGGTGGTCCCCAAGCAACTCCATCAGCCCTCTCCACACCTTCAGCGGATCGCGGTCGAGGTCCTCGGCTCGGACTTCGAGGCGGTTCCCCGGCGAGATCATGCTCCGCACCCGCAACCACGCGTTGGCGCATTCCACCCAATCCCGGCAATGTTCCGAGAAAGAAGCATTGGGAAACTTTCTCAGCCGCGACGCCACGTTCGCCACCGGGTCGCGAACCATGAATACAAACTTCGCGCGAGGGTAAAGCTCCAGCAGCACCCTCGCCGCATGGATCGCGTCGGGACCCGGGGTCTTGTCGAACCAGCTCGCCCCCGTCACCCACCCCATCGAGTCCCTGAACACCGCAATCAATTCGCGCTTGAGCTGAACTTGCGACACCGCCTCGGCAGTCGTGTTTCCCACCCATATCCCCGTGCGTTTCGCCCGGCGTTCAACCTCCGACGCCAGCACAAACCCGCCCCGAACAAAATGGTCGTCCACCAAAGATAGAATCCGATGCATCAGCGAGAAAAAGTGACCCTCGCCGAATCCGTCGTACCCGACCGTCTCCTTCAGCGTGTGCGCCATCGTCGACGTCCCCGAACGCGCCGACCCCAACACGAACACCGGAAAATCCACTCGAACCAGAGGTTCTTTGCAGGGGGAATCCATCAGCCTGTATCTCCCAAAATGTTTTGCGAATGCGTTGCTGCCAAAACCGCATCTTGGACATCCACGAAAAACCGAGAGAACGTCCAATGTATCTAAAAATTGCCAGACGCCAGCCACTCCGAGAGCCACCACGCGCCCAATACCTTAATAAAGTATCGCGACGTCCATGCGGAATTCCCTGATGGCGACCGTACAAAACTTTTTTTTGGGTCCGCCCAGCCGATGTCTTTCGAGTACTTGCTCGAAGAGGTACTCCCCACGAAGAAGCACGAAGGAGTTTCGAAGTAGGTTGTCCGGCCCGGTCGAGAAGCTATCATCTCACCGCCTCAGTCGGTCGAGCGTGACCACTGTTGCAATCCCGGAGCGATGCCTCAAGACCATCGCCCCGGCCCACCGCGAGTCAGTCGCTTGGCAGTCGCCGGGCGCTTCGCATGTCCTGAGCCGGGATGCGTTCCCGGGAAAGCGAATAGTTGTCATGGCCCGTTACACCGGCCCGAAGGTAAAGTTGTCTCGTCGCGTCGGCGTCCCCATCGCGGACGTCCCCAAGCACACCGGCAAGTCGGAACTGGTCATCCCCGGCCAGCACGGTTTCCGCGGCCGCCGCCAGACCGAGTACGGCGTGCGTCTGACCGAGAAGCAAAAGCTTCGTTACCACTACGGCATGCTCGAAAAGCAGTTCCGCCGGTTCATGGACATGGCCAAGAAGTCCAAGGGCAACACGGGCAACTCGATGATGCAGTTGCTCGAGACCCGCTTGGACAACGTCGTCCGCCGCATCGGCGTCGGCCGCACCATCTGGGCCACCCGGCAGATCGTCGGTCACGGGCATGTACTGGTTGACGGTCAGAAGACCGACATTTCGTCCTTCATCGTCAAGCCCGGCCAAGTCATCACGTTCAAGGAAGCCAACCACAAGGTTCTGCGCGAGAACATGGAATCCGCCGCCGGCCACAACGTTCCCAACTGGATCGAGTGGAACCCCTCGACCATGACCGCCAAGATCACCGCTCTCCCCACCCCGGACGACGTTCCGTTCGAGGTGAACATGAACCTGATCATCGAATTCTACCGGTAATTTCAGTGTTCTAACGAGCAGTTCGTTGC
>JBBRUM010000568.1:0-2314 GCA_038247815.1 Tepidisphaerales bacterium
CCCCACCACCCCATTCGCCAGCGACTTGTCCGCCAGCACCGCCCGAATGTCCGCCCCCATGTCCCCGCCGCGCACCCGCGCCAACCCCTCAGCCGACCCAGCCGACCCCGCCGCCAAAACCACCACACACGCCAACGCCGTCAGCCGTCTGGAAACTGCTCTCATTCTCAATTCCTAACCCTAAAGTCCTCGCAACGACACCAACCGGTCACACCAAGCGTATCGGCAACCCGCCGCCTCGCCCACCAATTCCCCCGCCCATTCTCCCCCGCGGCCACACACGGCCGCCAATCCCCTCCACAGCGCAAAAAAGACCCCGGAGGTGGTCGGGTACCCCCGGGATACAAGTCGCCCGTCGCCGGGCGAGACAATCTTTCTCTTCAACGCGCACAAGCGTAGCACGCTCCCGATCCCAATGCAATCGCTATCTACGGTAAATCCGACCCGTCGTCGGCTGACCGATCAAATTCATCAGTCGATCCTCCAGCGGAGGGTGCGTTGAAAACCACTTCGCCATCCCCCCCGCCGACAGCGGCGACGCAATCATCAGCGCGTTAAACGCCGGATTCCCCTGCAACGGAACGACCGCAGCCCCCATGTGAACCTTCTCCAGTGCCGTCGCCAAGTACATCGGGTCCCCGCACATCTCCGCACCCAGCTTGTCCGCGTTAAACTCCCGACTCCGACTGATCGACGCCTGAATAATCGCAGCCGCCAACGGCCCGAGAATCAGCACCAGCAACCCCGCAATCGGTGCCAACGGTGACTGCTCCGCACTGCTGTTCCGGTTCCCCGAAAACATGAACATGTATCCCAACGAACTAATCGCCGCCCCGATCGTCGCCGCAATGGTGGCGATCAATATGTCCCGGTTCCGAACGTGCGCCAACTCGTGCGCCATCACACCCGCCACCTCGTTGCGGTCGAGCATTTGCAGCAAGCCTTCGGTTGCGCAAACGGCTGCATTATTTGGATTGCGCCCAGTGGCGAACGCATTCGGTGCCGGCTGGGGCGACACGTAAACCTTCGGCATGGGCAGGTTCCCCCGCTGCGCCAAACCTTCGACAATCTTGTATAGCGGGTGATCCGGCCCGACCTCTTGTGCGCCCATGCTCGACAGCGCGATTTTGTCAGAAAAGAAGTACCCGACAAAGTTCATCACCGTCGCAAACGCCAGCGCGATCCATACCCCACGCATCCCCCCGATCAGCCCCCCCGCCACCAGCAGAACTGACGACAACGCACACATCAGAAAAACCGTCTTCACGTTGTTGTAAAACTTGCTACTCATGTTCAAAGTTCTCCTTCCTTAGTCTATACCTGTTTCGTCGCCTCGAGGTTCATCCGACCACTCATGGACGACGCGGGATATTAGACCCCCCGCCACCCCGCGCGGTTACAATCAACGGGCGTTTTTAGAACCCGCAACCTTTTATTCAGCAAAGTTTTAGAGGCGCCTTTCCTACGTCTTAAGCTCTCGCCCCAGCAGGTTTTGCACCGACGCCACCTTCGATTCCAGCGCACCTGTCCTACCCCGCCGCCAGTCCATCTTCACCGTGCACGCGATTCGCTCGCAATCCACCTCCAACGCGGCCTGACACTTCAAAATCAGAGCAAACACGTCGGCTGGGGGACCTTCCACGCACGTCCCCAACGGTCCGAGCTTGTACGGCAGGCCCGATTTGTCGATGAGGTCGAGGCACCTGGCCACGTATGACGCCACCGAAACGCCCTTGTCCATCGGCCAAATGCTGAATTCCGCGAGGAGCATGTTATTTTTTCCCTAAGTTGTGCGCTTCAATCCACTAACGTCCGCCCGGCCGACGGTACTATTGAAGCATCGCGGAGACAGCATGACCAACCGAGTCGCAATAAGTTTCTTCCGGGGATGGCCGGCGGTGTCGGCTGCACTGGTTTACGCGACCGTTTCCCCCGTTCTTGCAACCGGTTTGCCCGGTGTGCCACCCGCGAACGCCGGCCAGCCGCTGACCGTCGCCCCCGCCGACCACGCCAAAGTCATCCGCGTCGCCGTAGTACCCTTCCGGCCCCTCCGCGCCGACGCAGCCACCGACTGGATCGGCGAAGGCATCGAACAAGCCCTTCTCGCCGAATTGGCCAAGGTCAAAAACGTCGAACTCCGCGACGTCCCCAACGCCACCCAACTCGACACCGCCGCCACCCTCGCCGCCGCCAAAGCAAGCGCCGCGGAAGTCGTCGTCCTCGGAACCTTCCAAACCACAGCCGACGAAGTCCGCGCTACGGGTCGCGTCATGCTCGTATCCGGTCGCCAAGTCGCCGTCATCTCTTCCCGCGC
>JBBRUM010000569.1:0-2301 GCA_038247815.1 Tepidisphaerales bacterium
GAGCACCTCGGCTGCACACTGTTTACCAAGCGTCTTCGAATAGAAATGAAGGTTTGCCAGCGCCATGTTGCGGTGTCCTCTTAAGGTATGGAACTCGAACTCTCAGCCAAACGAAACTCGTAAACCACAAACCCCGCCCCGATCCGATCGACCTCCGTCGAACCGTGCAAAAACTCGAACCGATTCGGGTCCAGCAGCCTCCGCGTCACGCTCACGGCAACGAGGTCGCCCGGCCGCGGCGGCGCGTCGATCAAGTTCGGATCGAGCTGCAACGCCTGAAACAGCGGCGTCTGCCGCCCGCCCAGCGGGTAAACGGCTGAAAGTCGTCGCCCGAACGCTTCATCCGACCGCGCCCGTCGCGCCAGTCGCGCCAAGTCCTGCCCCCAATCAAGGTTCGAGTCGGCTGCGATGTGGCTGTTAGACCTCGAGCTCCCCGCCAGCACGTTGAAAAATGACAGGTAATCAGGATGCCTCCGCCCCGACTCCACCGCCGCCAGCGCACACAGCACCAGCACCGCCACCGTCCGAAACCCGCTTCGCGTCAGCACCACCCCCGCCACCACATACGTCACCGCCAAAAACGGCAGCACGTGTCGAATCCCGATCTGCACTCCCGACGCCATGCTCGCCGCCAGAAACACCCCCGCCGGTATCATCAGCCCCGCAAGTATCAACAGCCCGGCCGGCGTCGCCCGCGTCTTGTGCTCCCACGCCAACACCGCCCCCGCGATCATCGCCAGCAGCAGCCCCACCGGCGTCTTAAACACCATCAGCACCGGAAAGTAATACCACCACCCGTCCGACGACAACCGCCCAAACAAGTACGAGTCCGACCCACTCGCCGAGTTCGCCGCCAAACGCCCCAGCCCGATCCAGAACGACGGCATGGGCACCGGCGTCGACAGCACCGCCGCCGGCAACTGCCCCCACTGCGGCGCAGCCGCCAACGTGTCCGAATCCCCCATCGGCCCGACGTGAAACTTATACGTCGCCCAAATCGTCACCAGCGCCACCACCCCAATCACCAGCAACTGCGCCCCCCGCCGAACCACCGACCTCACGCTGTCAATCCGTATCCTCCCCACCCGCACCGGCAACGAGGTCGAGTGCACATCCCCCGGCGAAATCGGCTTTCCCGACGCTGCAAAAACATCCAGCCCCCACGCCCGCCCCAACCCCACCACCCCCATCGCCAAAACCAAACCCGGCGCAGCCAGCGCCACCGAGAACTTCAAACTCACCCCCACACCCCCCGCAACCCCCGCCACCACCGCCCGCCCCCACGTCGGAACCTCCACCCACCGCAAGCCATGGTAAATCACCACCAAAAACCCCGCCGCCGCCGCCGTGTCCGTCGTCACCCACATCCCATGACCCAAGAGCGTCGTGTCCAACGACAACAGCAGCGCCGAACACAACCCTGCAGCCGTGCCGGCTAGGTATCTACCCAGCAAAAACGCGTAGAGAATCGCAATCACCGGAAATACCAGCATCGCATATCGAACCGAGGCAAGCTTGTCCCAATACACATTGGGATCTTGCGAACTGAACAGGATTGAAGTCCCGGCTGCGTAGGCGACGTCTTCCTTGCGGCTCTTTGTCGCGTTGTCGAACTCCGGTATGTCCGCTGTAGCCTCCCGCAGTGGAAGCCCCATCACATACCGCGCCAGCGGCGGGTGCTGCACCCCCAGCACCAGCGTCCGCGCCTCAAGCAGCGACACCGCCGCACCTACGTGGTACGTCTCATCCACCGTCTGTGAGTAAATCCGCGCCCCCGGCGCAACCCGCAGCACGAACACCGCGATGATCACCGCCAGCGCAAACCACGCCAGCGCCGGCGTCCGCCGTGGGGCAGCGGTAACTGGGGGTAGCGCGATTGAATCGCTCGCCTGAACGTTCACACCCCCATTGTGGCGCGGGAACGCCCGCAATGCACGGGGGAACCCGCCCAGATATGATCCAATCCCTATGGCGACCGATTGGACCGCAAAATTCGGCGGAGCGTTCCGGGGCAAGCCCGTGCTGATCACCGGCGGCGCGGGGTTCGTCGGGTCCCACCTCGCCGAGGCCTTGGTCTCACTGGGCGCGGACGTCATCGTGCTAGACGACCTCTCCCACGGGTCAGCCGGCAACGTCCCACCCGGGGCGCGGCTGGTCGTCGGCTCGATTCTTGACGACGGCGCCCTGCGCGACGCGGTCGGCGGCGGCAGTCACTCCCGCGCCGAGGTCGTCTTCCACGAAGCCGCGCTCGGGTCGGTCCCCCGGTCCATTGAGGTCCCCGAGCTGTACATGCGGGTCAAC
>JBBRUM010000570.1:0-2296 GCA_038247815.1 Tepidisphaerales bacterium
AACCCGCCGCACCCGCCCGCGGCTAGCCAATGTTCTGCCACAGCACCACCAACACCAGCACCACCACCACCCCCACCATGACGTACACCTTCATCCGCTCGCCGCCCTTGACCTCCGACTCAATGGCTATCTTCGTCGCGTACTTCTTCGCCTTCTCCGAACGGTCGTTCATGCACTGCTTGCAAACCTGCGTGCCGTTTTCCGTCTGGTACAACTTGTCGAGCGGCCGCATCCGCCCGCAATCCGGGCACCGCGCCTCAGCCACCGTGTGCCGCGCCTTGTCCACCCTGTGGCAGTCTTTGCACCAGTACCCGATCGAGTCCTTAAACCGGCGGTGACCGCGCAGGTCCTTGCCGCACTGGCAGCAGGTCTTCCCGCCGGGCTCGGTATCGAGCTCCATCTTGGGGATGTCAACCGTGTCATCGCTGTGGCGGGAGGCGTCCATGGCTTGATCTGATTATACGTTCGGTCCGGCGGTTTGGGTTTGTTGAGTTTCTGTTATCCCGTTCGGGGTCGGTCAAAGTTCGGATTTTACACAAAAGGGGGGGGACATGCTCCGTTTCCAGTTTCTTGACGGCCACTGGCCCGACTTTCTCTCATTGCAACGTTTTCACTACTGCCTAAAGCGCCCCGCCACCGTCGCCCGCGTCCTCATCGCCGTCCACACACCTCCCACCACCTGGGGCGAAACCGCCCAGCTCGCAGCCGTTCTCGTCCTCAGCTACCCCTCCGCGTTGTGCCGCGAGCGACATTCGCTCTTCGGCCTGACCGCCGCCTCCAAACGGGCAAAGGTACGTTTCACCAACACCCACCTCCGGACGATCTCCCGCTTGATCGTCCACCCCCGCTACCGCGGCGCCGGCGTCGCCCGGTCGCTCGTCCAGCACGCCCTCCGCGTCTGCCCCACCCCCTATATCGAAGCCCGCTCGAAGCTCGCCCACGCGCTCCCTCTATTCCAGCGCGCCGGCATGACCGCCTTCCCCACGCCCGCGGACCGCCCCGCGTACTTCTTCGCCCGCACCGCCACGCCCCTCACCGAATCCACCCACACTCCGGACACCGCTCGAGCAGCGGACCCGACGGCAGCGGCGTCGCCCGAAGGTCGTAACCGCACGACGGACACACATGCCTCGCCGGCAGGCGATGGCGCTCCCGCGCCCAAAAGTACAACCGCAGCGACGCCCCAAGCTGCACCAGTAGCACCAACAGAACCGCCACCGCCACCCCAACGGCCGACCCCGCCCCGGTCCAGCGAAACCCGCCCTCGCTCGAACGCGATAAAAACACAACCGAAATCACCGGCAACCCCAACACCCCCGCCACACACCCCGCCGCCCACACCCACGACACCACCGCCAGCGCCCGCCACCACGGCCAAAACACACCCGCCGTCACCACACACCCCACAACCCCCGCCACCCCCGCCGCCACCACCCCAGCTACCCCCGCGCTCCCCATTCCCAGCCCGCCCATCACCAAGCACCCCGCCACCACCACCGACCAGCACAACACCACCGCCACCGACCTTGGCGGCGAGACCTCACGCCCCGATTCGCCGACTGGCTGCACATTCCACTCTAGGACGCCGCTCCAAAGCTCGGGCACATCGTCGCAAACACGGCGACATCTCCTAGCGCACACGGTTCGACAAACCGAACAGGCAATGTCTGTATCAACAAGGGGGACACATGTCGGACGACAACCAATGGTTCAAGGACAAGGACGAACTGTGGGCGTGGGTGGAGAAGAACCTCGGCCTGCGCGTGCCGCGAACGCCGTTCTGCGCGCACCACAGCGCGCCGTTCGACTACCTCGACCACGCGTACTTCGAGCCCAACTCGGACGTCGTCGTCTGGGGGCCGCGGGGTGGGGGCAAGACCCGACTGGCGGCGGTGGCGACGCTGCTGGACATGCTGCACAAGCCGGGGATCAGCGTGCGGGTGCTCGGGGGGTCGCTCGAGCAATCGCTGCGGGTGTGGGAGCACTTCCTGCCCGACATCGAGGAGCTGGCCGAGGATCGACTGAGCAAGTCGCGCTCGCGGGCGAAGAAGGTGGTCTTCGAGGACGGGTCGTCGGCTGCGGTGCTCACTCAATCCCAGCGCTCGGTGCGCGGGCAGCGCGTGCAAAAGATGCGCTGCGACGAGGTCGAGCTGTTCGACCCGGCCGTGTGGGCGGCGGTGGCGGCGACGACGCGATCCATGAAGCTCGCCGACGGCAGGCCGGTCACCGGCGTCGTCGAGGCGTTCTCAACCCACCACCGCACGCACGGACTCATGGAGCAAGTGCTTGACCACGC